>NZ_JBHXBO010000423.1:0-1006 GCF_042726775.1 Oerskovia sp. NPDC060287 | reverse complement strand
GGCTTCGACATGGTGATTCCCCGTTCCTCGGTGTGATGGATGGTGGTCGTTGAGTGATTGCTCTGCGGTGCGTCGTCAGGCGCCGACGCGGTACCGCACGAACTCGGTGACCGTGCCACCGACCTCGGCGAGAACCTGGCCGACGGTCTTCTTGGGGTCCTTCGCGAGGGGCTGGTCGACGAGGACGACGTCCTTGAAGAAGCCGTTCAGGCGACCCTCGATGATCTTCGGCAGCGCGGCCTCGGGCTTGCCCTCGTTGCGCGAGGTCTCCTCGGCGATGCGACGCTCGTTGGCGACGACGTCCTCGGGGACGTCCTCACGCGTCAGGTACGTCGGGGACAGCGCAGCGATGTGCTGTGCGATGTCCTTGGCGACGGCCTCGCCGGCAGCGTCCGTCGCGACGACGACGCCGATCGACGGCGGCAGGTCCTTGGCGGTGCGGTGCAGGTACGCGGTCACACGCTCACCGGCGATGCGCGTGGCACGGCGCAGGACGACCTTCTCGCCGAGCGACGCGGCGGTGTTGTCGATCACGAGCTGGACGGACTCGCCGTCGGCGTCCGCGGCGAGGGCCGCGTCCGTGTCCGCAGCACCCGAGTCGGCGACGGCCTTGAGCACGCGAGCCGCGAGGTTGAGGAAGTTCTCGTTCTTCGCGACGAAGTCCGTCTCGGAGTTGAGCTCGATGAGCGTGGCGACCTGGCCACCCTCGGTCTCGGAGATGTCGACGGCCACGAGGCCCTCGGAGGTCGAACGGCCCTCGCGCTTGGCGACGCCCTTCAGACCCTTGACGCGGATGATCTCGAGCGCCTTCTCGGAGTCGCCGTCGGCCTCGTCGAGGGCCTTCTTGACGTCGAGCATGCCGGCGCCGGTGCGCTCGCGCAGTGCCTTGATGTCGGCTGCGGTGTAGTTCGCCATGGTGCAGTCCTTACCTGTCTGGGGTCCCGGGGCTCCCCGGGGAGAACGTGGAGCGGGCGGTGCGGCGGGTGCGCGCCCCTCGGACGAGGGG
>NZ_JBHXBO010000422.1:0-1035 GCF_042726775.1 Oerskovia sp. NPDC060287 | reverse complement strand
CGCCCAGACAGTGGGCTGCAGGCCTCTACCTCGACCTCCGGCCTCTACCTCGTCTGGCGGCGAGGAGTCGTGCGATCAACCGGTCCGGCTGGTCGAGGTCTGCCCACGTCACGCGGAGCACGAGCCAGCCCGCCTCGACGAGCGCATCGTGGCGTTGCTTCTCCGCCATGAACCGCGCGGTCGCATCACCGTCTGCGAGGGTCGAGTACTTCACCGCGCCGTCGAACTCGACTGCGACCTGGAGGTCCGACCATCCGAGGTCGAGCCGGAAGACGCCCGCCCACGTGGGAACCAGGAGCTGGAGATCGAGAGCGGGCAGCCCTGCCTCGTGGACGAGCCACCGGACGACCGACTCGCCGGGCGACTCGGACGCGCCGTCTGCCAGAGCGAGCACCTGCCTCGCCGACCGGACTCCCCGGCCCCCGGCCGCCTCGGTGAGGATCGTGTCGACCAGCACCGGGTCGGCCCCCAAGCGCAGTCCGGAGTCGGCGACGACGAGCGCACCCGCCCCGCGGAGAGTCCGGGCGCAGTCCACGACGGTGCGTTCGAGCGTCGTCACCGGGAGCCCGTCGAGGACCGTGCGGTCGCGTTCGGGGAGCGGGGTCCAGTGCCGTGCGACGAGGTGGACCGGGTCGCCGTCCCGGCGTACGACGCTCGGCGGGGTCAGCTGTGTGACGTCGGCCCGGTCCTGGAGGCGGTAGGTCCAGCACCCCCACAGGACGGCGGCCGTCGAGTGACTGAGCCAGAAGGCTGTCGTGGCGTCGTTGGCGAACGCCGCCCCGCGGGCGAGCACCAGGCGTTCGCGGCGACCGGGGCCAGGGTCGAGCCGAGCGACGACGCCGCGTCTCACGCGGACCAGCACACCGTCGGCCAGCCTGGCACGCAGCTCGCTTCGTGTGAAGGCGGACGTGGGGTGGAGCCGGGGAAGAGCGGGTCGGGACGTCGAGAGCATGGGCCCACTGTGCTGGTTCGACGCCGTGAGTGGAGGAGCACGGGCGAATCTGTGGACAGGCGAGCGTGAGGTAGAGGGGTGCC
>NZ_JBHXBO010000421.1:0-1044 GCF_042726775.1 Oerskovia sp. NPDC060287 | reverse complement strand
CCCCTTCGGTCAGGACGAGGCCGGTCGTGACATCTTCGCCCGCGTCATGCGCGGCACGCAGACGTCGCTCATCATCATGTTCTCGGTCGGCCTCATCGCGACCGTCATGGGCATCGTCGTCGGGGCGCTCTCGGGCTTCTTCCGAGGCGCGACGGACTCGCTCCTGATGCGTTTCACGGACCTCATCATCACGATGCCCGTGATCGTCCTGGGCGCCGTCCTGGGTCTGATGTCGGGTGGCAACAACGCCGCGGTGTTCGGTGCCTTCCTCGGGCTGATCCTCTGGCCGCCGCTGGCCCGTCTGGTGCGTGGCGAGTTCCTCTCGCTGCGTGAGCGCGAGTTCGTCGACGCAGCACGCGTCGCGGGCGCGAGCAACACGCGCATCATCTTCAAGCACATGCTGCCCAACGCGGTCGGCGTCATCATCGTCAACACGACGCTGCTGCTGAGCTCGGCGATCCTGCTGGAGACGTCGCTCAGCTACCTCGGGGTCGGCATCAAGTCGCCGTCCATCTCGCTGGGTCTGCTGATCAACGACTACCAGCAGGCGTTCGCCTCACGCCCCTGGCTGTTCTGGTGGCCGGGTGCCTTCATCGTGTCGATCGCGCTGTGCGTGAACTTCATCGGTGACGGTCTGCGCGACGCGTTCGACCCGCGTCAGAAGCGGATCCCCTCGTTGCGCAAGATGGCGCGTGCGCGCCGCATCGAGCGTCCGCTGCCCTCGACGCGCCCGACCGACGGCACGGGTGCCGCTGCGGAACCGAGCACCCCGTGACCTGCGCGCCACGGCGCGTCGGGTCACCCTCCGACGGTCGTGACCACGATCGTCGCGGCCACCAGAGCGCCGAGCACGGCGAGCTGGCGGACGTTCCACCGGGTGCTGGCGCCGGGCGTGCCGTGGGGGGGGGGGGCGGGGGGGGGCCCGGGGGGCGGGGGGTCTTGCTGGGCCCCCTGGCGGGGGGGGGGGGGGGGCTCGTCCTGCGGCGGGCCCTCGAGCGGGGTCAGGACGAAGACCGCCAGCGGCAGGTCTCGGCGGACCGCCTC
>NZ_JBHXBO010000420.1:0-1058 GCF_042726775.1 Oerskovia sp. NPDC060287 | reverse complement strand
CGCCCGCGAACTCGCGGGGCGAGCGGGCCTTCGTCGTCCGGCCCGCGGCGCGTGTGGGTGGCCGGTCCTACCGTGGGAGGACCGCCAACGAGTCGCAGGAGGACGTCATGGCCTTGAAGTTCGGGTTCGTCGGGAGCTTCGGTTCCGCATCAGAGCTGGTCTCCATGGCCCGCGAGGCCGAGGACCACGGCTGGGACGGCTACTTCACGTGGGACGGCATCAGCCTGCCCGGCATGGAGGGCTACGACCCGTGGGGCATCCTCGCCGCGGCGGCCGTCCAGACCGAGCGCGTGACGTTGGGTGCGCTCGTATTCGCACTGCCGCGCCGGCGTCCGTGGGAGCTCGCGCGCCAGGCTCTGACGGTCGACCACCTCTCGGGCGGGCGGCTCGTGCTGCCAGCAGGCGTCGGGGTGCTCGACGACGCGGGCTTCAGCGCCGTCCCCGGCCAGCTCACGTCGCTGCGCGAGCGCGCCGAGCTGCTCGACGACGTGCTGGCCTTCCTCGAGCGTTCCTGGTCGGGCGAGGCGTTCTCGTTCGACGGGAAGCACATCTCGACGGGCGAGATGACGATCTCACCGCAGCCCGTCCACGGGCGCATCCCCGTGTGGCCCGTGGGGGTGTTCCCGAGCGAGAAGTCCATGAGCCGAGCGGTCCGCTGGGACGGCGTGACGGTCCAGCTCCGTGGCGACCGCGGCCTGGACCCGCTCACACCGGAGGACGTGCGCGAGGTCGCGACCTGGGTGGGCGACCACCGCGACCCGGCGGCCGGTCCGTTCGAGCTCGTGGTCCAGCGGGACTTCGCGACCGACCTCGACGCCGCGGCCCAGGACGCGCGCGCGCTCGAGGCCGCGGGCGCGACGTGGTGGCTCGAGGCCGGGTGGGACCCGTCCACGATCACTGCGGAGTCGCAGCTCGCGCGGATCCGCCAGGGGCCGCCGCGACCGTGAGCGCGTGCGTCGCGCCACGTACGCCGCCCGTCGACGACACGCCGTCTCGGCGAGCAGGTACGTCCCCCTCGTCGCGCACACGCCGACGGCGCCGCTCCCCACCCAGGGGAG
>NZ_JBHXBO010000419.1:0-1096 GCF_042726775.1 Oerskovia sp. NPDC060287 | reverse complement strand
ACTCGCCGGGCGTGTCGCACAAGAGCTCCGCACTCAGCGGTCTGTTCGTCCCCGCCAGACCCTGAGGAGCCCCATGACCGCGCAGATCCTGGACGGCAAGGCCACGGCCGCCGCCATCAAGTCCGAGCTCAAGACCCGCCTCGTCGGCCTCGCCGAGCGGGGCGTCGTGCCGGGACTCGGCACGCTCCTGGTCGGCGACGACCCCGGTTCGCAGTGGTACGTCGCGGGCAAGCACCGCGACTGCGCCGAGATCGGTCTGTCGTCGATCCGTGAGGACCTGCCCGCCGAGGCCACGCAGGAGGAGATCGAGGCCGCGGTCCGCCGCCTCAACGAGGACCCCGCGTGCACGGGCTACATCGTGCAGCTCCCGCTGCCCAAGGGCATCGACACCAACCGCGTGCTCGAGCTCATCGACCCCGACAAGGACGCCGACGGTCTGCACCCGACCAACCTCGGCCGCCTCGTGCTGCGCGTCAACGAGGAGGTCACGTCGCCGCTGCCGTGCACGCCGCGCGGCATCATCGAGCTCATCGAGCGCCACGGGATCTCGCTCGTGGGCAAGGAGGTCGTGGTCGTGGGCCGCGGCGTGACCGTGGGCCGCTCGATCGGCCTGCTCCTCACGCGCCGCGCGGTCAACGCGACCGTGACGCTCACGCACACGGGCACCCAGGACCTGGCCTCGCTCGTCCGGCGGGCCGACGTCGTCGTGGCCGCAGCGGGCGTCAAGGGCATCATCACGCGCGACATGGTCAAGCCGGGCGCCGTCGTGATCGACGTGGGGGTCTCGCGCGAGGTCGACGAGGAGACCGGCAAGAGCCGTGTCGTCGGGGACGCCGACCCGGCCGTGGCCGAGGTCGCGGGCTGGATCTCCCCGAACCCCGGGGGCGTCGGGCCCATGACGCGCGCGATGCTCCTGGCGAACGTCGTCGACTCGGCCGAGCGCGCCGCGGGGATCACCGCCTGAGGTTACCGCTCCGCGGTAGGTCAGGACGGGGGGGGGGCCCCGCGCCGGCCCCCCCGCGCCACGGCACCGATTCAAAAAAAGAAACCAACCCCACAACCCCCCACACCACGGAGCGGGGGGTGAGGGCGGAAA
>NZ_JBHXBO010000418.1:0-1164 GCF_042726775.1 Oerskovia sp. NPDC060287 | reverse complement strand
GTTCTTGTGCGACTCGCCGGGCGTGTCGCGCAAGAACTCCGCACTCAGCGCGCGAGGGGGGCGCGGCTCAGCGCACCGCGACCTCGATGAGGTTCTTCCACGGGTCGTCGAACCGCAGCGTCGCGCCGTCGTGGCGCATCTGGATCCCGCGCCGGGACAGACGGTCGACGAGCGCCGTGACGTCATCCTCCGAGGGCACAGAGATCGCGACCTGCCCCAGGCCCAGCGTCGAGGCGCGCGGCCCCGCTCCCTGGCTGTTCCACGTGTTCATGGCCATGTGGTGGTGGTACCCGCCCGCCGAGACGAACAGGGCGCTGGGCAGCGAGGCCGTGGCCTCGAAGCCCAGGGTGTCGACGTAGAACTCGCGGGCCGTGGCGATGTCGCCCACCTGGAGGTGCACGTGCCCCACCACGGTGTCGTCCGGGCCCACGACGTCGGTCGAGAGCGCCCGCTCGAGCGCCGCGTCCGTGAGGTGCTCCTGCATGAACGCGTTGGGGTCGATGTAGAGCGTGTCCATCGCGACCTGGCCGTCCTTCCAGGTCCAGGTCTCGCGCGGGCGGTCGTGGTAGAGCTCGACGCCGTTGCCCTCGGGGTCGGTGAAGTAGAACGCCTCGGAGACCAGGTGGTCACCGCTGCCGACGAACGTGCTCGGTGCGGTGCGCGCGACCGAGGCGACCGCTGCGGCGAGCGCAGGGGCGTCGTCGAACAGCAGGGCCGTGTGGAACAGGCCGGCCTCGCCGCGGCGGGCGCGCGGCAGGTTCTGGCCGCGGCGCAGCACCACGAGCGGGGTCGCGCCGCGCCCGAGGACCACGGTCTCGTCGCGCGAGCCGGCTCCGGCGCCGGGGATCGCCGAAAGCAGAGCGTCCGACGGCGTCAGCACGGCCAGGGAGAGCGCGTCGCGGTAGTAGCGGGTCATCAGGTCGAGGTCGGCGACGTGCAGCGTCACCGCGTCCATCGAGGTCTCCGCGGACAGCAGGTCCTTGGCCGCGAAGGCGGCAGTGTCGGTGCCGGGCACGCGGGACGTGGTCTCCGCCGGGCTGTTCGTTCGGTCAGTCATGGTGTCCTCCGTCCAGGGCCGGGTCCCGACCTCTGCTTCCAGAATAGTTGAAGGTTTAACTAATTGGAAGCCGGCATTGTTCCCGGCACCGACCCGTCGCCCTCGAG
>NZ_JBHXBO010000417.1:0-1178 GCF_042726775.1 Oerskovia sp. NPDC060287 | reverse complement strand
GGGCAGCAGGGCGGGGGCTCAGCAGGTGAGGTTGGACCCCGTGGTCGTGCCGAGGATCTGCGCGAAGCGCTGGAACGCTGCGATGCGGCTCTGCACCTGCGCGGGGTTGCCGCCGTTGCACTCGAGCGTGCCGTTGATCGAGCGGATCGTCTCGCCGAAGCCCGCGCCGTTGACGATGGCCTGGTGGCCCGACATGGTGCCGGGGCCCGACTGCGTGTTCCAGTACCAGAGGCCGGTCTTCCAGGCCACGGCCGGGTCGGTCTCGACCAGGTACGGGTTGTTCAGCAGGTCGATGCCCAGGGCGTCACCGGCGGCCTTGTAGTTGTAGTTCCACGAGAGCTGGATGGGGCCCTTGCCATAGTACGCGGACTGGCCCGCGGGGCAGCCGTAGGACTGGCTCGGGTCGCAGTAGTGCGGGTAGTTCGCGGTGTTGATCTCCTTGACGTAGACCAGGGCGCCCGTCTCGTGGTTCACGTTGGCGAGGAAGGCCGCAGCCTCGCGCTTGGCGACCTCGGTGCCGCCCGACGTGGCGAACTGCGGGTACGCGCTCAGGGCGTTGACCAGGCCCTGGTAGGTGTAGAACGGGTTCCGGTTGGGGAACATCTGGTTGAACTGGGCCTCGGTCACGACGAAGCCGGTCTGGTTGCCGCCCCCGTTGTCACCACCTGTGGTGCCGCCGGTCTCTCCCGTGCCGCCGCCGGTCGAGCCGCCGCACGTGCCCTGGTCGCGCCAGACGCCCCACTGGCCCGTGGTGCCAGGCGTCTCGCCCTGCGTCCACCAGCCCGCCTTCCAGTTGTGGCCGCCGGTCGAGACGACCGCGCCGCCCGTGTAGACCGCGGACGCGCTCCACGGCGCGGCGCAGGGCTCGGCCGCGGAGGCGCGGGGGGCGAGGACGGTGGCGGTGACCGACAGCGCCGCGAGGGCCGTCGTGAGGAGCAGGGCGAGCAGGGCCAGCGTCGTCGCTGGCCGTCGGATCGTGTGCGCGGTGCGCATGTTCGTACCTCTCGTCGATGACAGGGGACGACTGCGAGCCTGGCGGGGGATTTGTCCGATGGTCAACGCACGTAGGGGGTACTACGTAGGTGAGGGGCCGGTCGTGGCGTGGTTGGGCTGAGCGTCCCCGGTCCGGGAGCAGGGGTGCGGACCGGACGCGCTCGGGCGCCTGGGGGCGGGAGTGT
>NZ_JBHXBO010000416.1:0-1189 GCF_042726775.1 Oerskovia sp. NPDC060287 | reverse complement strand
CCGGCCAGGGAGACCTGGCCGGGCGGCCCTTCGCCGTTCCTGGTCCCGGCCGGCACGGCGCCTCAGCCCGTGACCCGATCGTGACCCGGGAAACGGAGCGTTAACACCGCGGGCAGCGCCGGCGAAACACCGTCTCCCTAGCGTCTACACCAGTGGGCACAGCGTTGTATACGCCCCTCGTGGACGGCCGGGAGAGGTCGCCGGAGGGCGCCCACCGACCGCACGACGGACCGCTCGGCACCGAGCGCTCCGGTCCTGTCGACCTTCGGTGAAAGGAACCTCGGTGGCCACCTCACGAGCAACCGCACGCGCTCTGCCCGCTGCAACCCTCGTCCTCGCGCTCGTCCTCTCCGGGTGCGGCGCCCGGACCGACGCGAGCGGGGGGAGCGCCTCGTCCGCGGCGGCCAGCTGCGTCGACGTCTCGGGCGACAGCGTCAAGATCGGACTCCTCAACTCGCTCTCCGGGACCATGGCGATCTCCGAGCAGACGGTCCACGACTCGCTCCGGCTCGCGGTCGCGGAGATCAACGCCGACGGCGGCGTGCTCGGCAAGCAGCTCGAGGTCGTGGCCGAGGACGGCGCGTCCGAGCCCACGACCTTCGCGGAGAAGGCCGAGAAGCTCATCACGGACGACTGCACCGCGGCGGTCTTCGGCGGCTGGACCTCGGCCTCGCGCAAGGCCATGCTCCCGGTCTTCGAGAACAACGACGCGCTGCTCTTCTACCCCGTGCAGTACGAGGGCCTGGAGTCCTCCCCGAACATCTTCTACACGGGCGCCACGACCAACCAGCAGATCGTGCCGGCCCTCGACTACCTCAAGGAGCAGGGGGCGACGTCGATCTTCCTCGTAGGATCCGACTACGTCTTCCCGCGCACGGCGAACAAGATCATCAACGCCTACGCGGAGGCCAACGGCATCGAGGTCCTCGGCGAGGAGTACGCGCCGCTGGGCCACACCGACTTCTCCACGATCGTCAACAAGGTCAAGGCCGCCGGTGCGGACGCCGTGTTCAACACGCTCAACGGCGACTCCAACGTGGCGTTCTTCAAGGAGTACAAGAACGCGGGCCTGGGCCCGGACGCCATGCCGGTCGTGTCGGTCTCGATCGCCGAGGAGGAGGTCGGGGGCATCGGCATCGAGAACGTCGAGGGCCAGCTCACGGCCTGGAACTACTACCAGACCATCGAC
>NZ_JBHXBO010000415.1:0-1193 GCF_042726775.1 Oerskovia sp. NPDC060287 | reverse complement strand
GGACGAGGAGGCGGGCCCTTCGCTCTGCCACCGCGGCCGGACGGGGCGCGACGAGCGCGCGGTGGCGGCCTGGGGGAGCGGGTGGGTCAGGCGGTCCGACCGTTGCGGCCGCGCACCGCCCCGTAGATGCCCAGCACGATGACCGAGCCGACGATCGCCAGCAGCCACGTCTGGATCGAGAAGAAGTTCTCGAGCGGGGCCGAGAACAGGACGCTCCCGAGCCAGCCGCCGAGCAGGGCGCCGACGATGCCGAGGAGGATCGTCATGAGGATCGATCCGGTCTGCTTGCCCGGGAGGATGGCGCGAGCGATGAGTCCGGCGAGCAGTCCCAGAACGATGAATGCGATGAAACCCATGTCATTCTCCTTTTGTCCCGAATGTGCCGTATTGGCCGGTAAGTACATACCTTGACACCCCTCGACGGGACTCGCACCCCGAATGGGGTAGATCGTCGGACACGTCACGTTCCGGCCGATTCGGGTTGCGACGGGTCGCGACGGGTGCCACCACGCGCACCCGTGCGCGCGGCCCGACGACCCGTCGGGCGCGCGCCGCGCCCCGGTCGTACCGTGGGGGAATGACCGAGGACCGAGGGATCCGGCAGTACATCGGCGACCTGGTGGCAGAGGAGCGTCGCCTGCGCGACGAGCTCGCCGGCGGGGAGATCAGCGCGTCGGAGGAGCACGAGCGGCTCCGTGCGATCGAGACCGAGCTCGACCAGTGCTGGGACCTGCTGCGCCAGCGCGACGCCGCACGGGAGTTCGGGAGCGACCCGGATGCCGCGTCGATCCGGGATGCCGGTACGGTGGAGCACTACCTGGACTGACGGCCGATCGCCTCGCGTGCGTGACGTCGTCGGGCAGACGCCTCCCGCTCGCGCGGGGGAACCCCGCGAGACCCCACCGAACGACACGACCAGTACGGAGCGAAGAGCATGAGCAGCCAGACGACGCAGCGCAACGAGGCCACCGAGCGAGCCGGGGCCATCGCCCGCTTCCTCGTGGCCTTCATCCTGTTCGTGGGCGGGATGGTCGCCTTCGGGTGGGCTTTCACGGTCGACTCGGGTCACGCCTGGATCTTCTCCGCGGGCCTCGCGATGGTGACCCTCGGCTGCTTCATCCCGATGGCCGGACGGGACCGCTGACGCCGGACCGCACGCACGACGAGGGGCCCAGCACCGCACGGTGCTGGGC
>NZ_JBHXBO010000414.1:0-1207 GCF_042726775.1 Oerskovia sp. NPDC060287 | reverse complement strand
CCTCGTCCGGTGAGCGGCGCCGTCGGGCGTCTGCGGAGACCCGCCACGACGCCGCGCACCGTGGCGGGCACGGCGCCCGGGAGGGGCGCGCCCGCCGTCTGCCGAGGGTGTGCGCGGGTGTGACCGACGCCCCGTCCGCCGGGGGTGCGGGTACCCCTGGGGAGCGCCCGGGCGTTGTGACAGAGTGTGGGCATGACAACTCCCGTGAACGTGACCGTGACCGGAGCCGCCGGTCAGATCGGTTACGCCCTGCTGTTCCGCATCGCCGCAGGCCAGCTCCTCGGACCGGACGTGCCCGTCCGCCTGCGCCTCCTCGAGATCCCGCAGGGGGTGAAGGCCGCAGAAGGCACCGCGATGGAGCTCGACGACTGCGCCTTCCCGCTGCTCGCCGGGATCGACATCTTCGACGACCCGCGGGCCGGGTTCGAGGGGGCCAACGTCGGCCTGCTCGTGGGTGCGCGCCCCCGCGGACCGGGCATGGAGCGCGGTGACCTCCTCGAGGCCAACGGCGGCATCTTCAAGCCCCAGGGCGAGGCGATCAACGCCGGTGCGGCCGACGACATCCGCGTGCTGGTCGTGGGCAACCCGGCGAACACCAACGCGCTCATCGCGGCGTCGAACGCGCCCGACGTGCCCAAGGACCGCTTCACGGCCATGACGCGCCTCGACCACAACCGGGCGCTGACCCAGGTCGCCAAGCGCGCGGGCGTGCCCGTCGCCGAGGTCCGCAAGGTCAGCATCTGGGGCAACCACTCGGCCACGCAGTACCCGGACATCTTCCACGCCGACGTCGCAGGCCGTCCGGGCGCCGAGCTCGCCGCCGACTCGGCCTGGCTCACGGGCGAGTTCATCCCGACCGTCGCCAAGCGTGGTGCGGCGATCATCGACGCACGGGGTGCGTCGTCCGCCGCCTCGGCGGCGAACGCCGCGATCGACCACGTCTTCGACTGGGTCAACGGCACGCCCGAGGGCGACTGGACGAGCGCGGGCATCGTGTCCGACGGGTCGTACGGCGTCCCCGAGGGCCTCATGGCCTCGTTCCCCGTGGTCTCGCGCGGCGGGACGTGGGAGATCGTCCAGGGGCTCGAGATCTCGGACTTCTCGCGCGGACGCATCGACGCCTCGGTCGCCGAGCTCGTCGAGGAGCGCGACGCCGTGCGGGGCCTCGGCCTCGTCTGAGCCACGAGGGTCGGCGCCCGGGAGCCCC
>NZ_JBHXBO010000413.1:0-1251 GCF_042726775.1 Oerskovia sp. NPDC060287 | reverse complement strand
GCCGCCGACTCTCGGCGGGCGCCCGTGGTGCGGCAGCGGCTCAGCCGGGCAGGACCTGCGCGTGAGGTCGTGCCGCCTCGTCCGTACCCCGCTGCACCTCACGGAAGTGCTCGACGACCGGGAACGGCTCGTAGAAGTGGTGGAGCAGCGCCTTCCACTCCTGGTATCCGGGCGAGCCGCGGAAGCCCTCGGTGTGCGCCTCGAGGCTGTCCCAGCGCACGAGCAGGAGGTACGTCGCGGGGCGCTCGAGGCAGCGGGCGAGCGACAGTGCACGGAAGCCCGGCACGGACGAGATGATCGAGCGTGCCGTGGCGAAGGCCTCCTCGAAGGCCTGTTCGCGGCCGGGAACCACGTGCAGCAGGGCGTGCTCGAGCACCTCGTCGGTCATGGTCCCGAGCCTAGGGGGAGCGGGGGTCAGCGGGCGGCGACGTCCACGGCCTGGGCCCAGTCCCGCACGTCCGCGGGGAGCTCGGGGCTCGTGACGTCCGCGCCCAGCAGGCCGACGACGTCGGGCCCGGGGATGCGGTCGCCCGCCTTCGAGAGGAAACGGCCCGCGATCAGCCCGCGAGCGCACAGGTCGCCGCCGCGCGTGAAGACCTGCTCGAGGTAGACCACGCGCTCGTCCCAGCCGATCACGCGGGTCGTGATCTCGAACCGGTCCCAGAGCTGGAGCGAGCGGCGGTACTTCATGGTCGAGGAGGCCACGACGGGGTACCAGCCCTTGTCGCGCAGCAGGCCGAACGCGCCGAGGTCCGCGAGGAAGTTGCTGCGGGCCACGTCCATCATCTGCAGGTACACGCCGTTGTTCACGTGCAGGTAGAAGTCGAGGTCGCCCGGGCGCACGCGCATGCGTGTCACGGAGGGGTCGAGGACCCCGCGGCCCGGGACGGCCTTGCGCGGCAGGGTGCTGGCGATCGTGAGCTGGATCTGTCGGGTCACCGTCGCAGGGTACAACCCGGAACGTGCGGTATCAGGTATCCGCGGTGCCGTCACGGCAGCCGGTGGTCGCCCGCGGTGACGCGCCCAGAGGTTTCGGCGCGGTCGGGAAGGCGTGTGAGGATGGCCCCCGTGACCTCCCGAACCGCCGCCCCTCTGCCCGACAGCTCCACGCACGCCGGGACGTCGACGTCCTCGTCGGCGGAGCCCACCACCTCTCGTCACTGGACCGTCCGCGCCTTCCGTGCGGTCGCGATCGCCGAGGCGTTCTCCTGGGCCGGCCTGCTCGTCGGGATGTACGTCAAGTGGATCGCC
>NZ_JBHXBO010000412.1:0-1292 GCF_042726775.1 Oerskovia sp. NPDC060287 | reverse complement strand
GGTCTGGGGGGCTGGTTTTTTTTAATATCTCCCCGCCCCGCGGCGCCGGGGGGGGCGCGCGGCCCCCCGGGGCCCCCCCCCGCCCGGCGCAGCACCCGTCCCGGTCCGGTCTCGTGCAGCGTCCGCGCTGCACCTCGTGAAGGGTGACCCGTCGTGGGTGACTACCTCTCTCAGTTCCTGCGGCTCTTCGAGTCGTACGACGTCCTGGGCGCGTTCTGGGTCAACATCCAGCTCACGTTCTGGGCGGCGATCCTGGCGCTCGTCATCGGCACGGTGCTCGCGCTCATGCGGATCTCGCCGATCCCGAGCCTGCAGTGGGCCGGCGCCACGTACGTCACGCTGTTCCGCAACACGCCGCTGACGATCATCATGGTGTTCCTGACCCTCGGGGTCTGGGGCCAGCTCAAGATCCAGCTCGCCGACGACTTCCCGTCCAACTTCTTCCGCTTCGCGGTGCTGGGCCTCGCGGTCTACCACGCGGCGTTCGTGTGCGAGGCGATCCGCTCCGGGGTCAACACGGTGCCGATCGGCCAGGCCGAGGCGGCCCGCGCGATCGGCCTCTCGTTCCTGCCGGCGGCGCGGATCGTGATCCTCCCGCAGGCCTTCCGCGGTTCGGTGGCCCCGCTCGGCAACGTGCTCATCGCCCTCATCAAGAACTCGACCGTCGCCGCCGCGGCCGGCGTCGCGACGGAGACCTCCAGCCTCATGAAGACCATGATCGAGTTCGACTCCGACGTCATCATCGCGATCTTCCTGACCTTCGCGATCGGCTACGTGATCCTCGTGATCCCGGTCGGGCTCGCGACGACCGCGCTCTCGCGCCGTCTGGCGGTGAAGCGATGACCGCCCAGCAGCAGACGGTCCTGTTCGACGCCCCCGGGCCGCGCGGCCGCCGCAACATCTTGGTCGGCAACGTCGTCGGGGCGATCGTGGTCGCGGGGATCGCGACCTACGCCCTGGTGCTGCTGGGCCGCGAGGGTCAGCTCACCGCGGAGAAGTGGCAGCCGATCTTCACGGCCGACGCCTGGGAGAACTTCTATCTCCCCGGCCTGCTCGACACCCTGCGCGCGGCCGGCGTCGCGATCGTCGGGGCGATCGTGTTCGGTCTGCTCTTCGGCATCGGGCGCCTGTCGGCGGTCAAGGCCGTGCGCTGGCTCTCGGGCCTGGTCGTCGAGTTCTTCCGGGCGGTCCCGGTCCTGCTCATGATGATCTTCTTCTGGCTCTTCCTGGCCCAGCTCAAGGTGCCCGACGCCCCGTTCATGGCGGTCGTGATCGCCCTGATCCTGTACAAC
>NZ_JBHXBO010000411.1:0-1298 GCF_042726775.1 Oerskovia sp. NPDC060287 | reverse complement strand
CGGGCCCCGGCGAGCCGGTCGGCTCGCCGGGCACCGCGTGCAGGGGTGCCGCCTCCGGCACGTCGGTCACGAGCTCCGCACTCATCCGACGAGCGCGCTTCGTCGGCCGTTCCACAGCGTGAAGATCTGCTCGTACAGCTCGTCGAGCCCCTGCCCCGTCAACGAGTTCGTGAGCACGACGGGCTTGCCGTCGCGGACCCTGCGCGCGTCCGACTCCATGACCTCGAGGTTGGTCCGCACGTACTGGGCGATGTCGATCTTGTTGATCACCAGGATGTCCGACTCCGTGATGCCCGGACCCCGCTTGCGGGGCATCTTCTCGCCCTCCGAGGTGTCCAGCACGAAGATGAACACGTCCGCGAGCGAGGGCGAGAAGGTGAGCGTCAGGTTGTCACCCCCCGACTCGTAGATCAGCGTGTCGACCTCCGGGAACTTCTCGAGCATCTCGGCGCCCGCCGCGAGGTTCATGGTCGGGTCGTCACGCACCGCGGTGTGCGGGCACGCCCCGGTCTCGACTCCCACGACCCGCTCGGGGTCGAGGATCCCCGCGAGCTCACGTCGCACGTGCTGCGCGTCCTCCTGCGTGTAGATGTCGTTGGTGATGACGGCCGGCTGACGCCCGGCCGCGAACAGCTTGGGCACCAGCGCCTCCGTGAGAGCGGTCTTGCCCGAACCCACCGGTCCGCCGATGCCGATCCTCAGGACGTTCTCGCTCATTCGACTGCCTCGTCTTTCTCGTCTGCCGGTATCTCTTGTCTACGTCTGGTCCGGAGCCCTGTCCACGGCTCCGCGCGGATGCGGCTCAGCTGGCGAACAGCCGCGCCTCGGCGCGTTCGTGCTGCGCCGACATCACGTCTGCGAGAGGCACGCACCCGCCCATGTCCGCCAGGTCTCGCGTCACCGCGTCGGCCGTCGCGTCGGCGATGACCGGCCCGACGGCGTGGAGGACCACCTGTGCGTGCCGGTGGTCCGTGAGGCGCAGGCGCAGCGCCGCACCCACGAAGCTCACCGCGAACGCGAACATGTCCGAGGCCACCGCCTGCTCGGTGCTCACGCGGGTCGCGGCGTACGCGACCGCGGTCGCGACGGGCTGGCACCCTGGCGTCTCCTTGGCCGTGATCCGCCGCCCCCACTCGTCGAGCTCCGGCCCACCGATCGCCTCTCGGGCGATGTCGGTGAGCTGGTGGCCGCTACGGACCGACGCCTTGCGCATCTCGGCGTTGAGCTTCGAGGCGAACAGCATCTGGTCCACCTCCTGGACCCGTTCCCAGTCGGCGTCCATGGCCGCCTCGTGGGCC
>NZ_JBHXBO010000410.1:0-1321 GCF_042726775.1 Oerskovia sp. NPDC060287 | reverse complement strand
GACAGGCGCCACGTGCGCCGCCCCTCCTGTGCTGCTCGGGAACGGGTCGCGCTGCCGACCGGCCACGCCGCGCGGCGGGCCGGGCTCCCGTGGCGGGTGCTCGCCGTCGGGCACGGTAGATTGAGCCGCGGTTCCTAGGACTCCCAGTTCTGGGAACCTCGCTCGACGCACGTCGAGCCCGCGGACCCGTCCGCACCTCAGCGCCGAGGAACACACGAGGAGAACGCCATGCGCATCGGCATCCACACCGGCTACTGGTCCGCCGGACCCCCGCCCGGCATCCAGGAGGCGATCGTCGCCGCGGACCGCCTCGGCGTCGACTCGGTCTGGACGGCCGAGGCCTACGGCTCGGACGCCTTCACCCCGCTCGCCTGGTGGGGCTCGCACACCTCACGCATCCGGCTCGGGACCGCGGTCGCGCAGATGTCCGCACGCACCCCCACCGCGACCGCCATGGCCGCCCTGACGCTCGACCACCTCTCGGGCGGGCGCGCGATCCTCGGGCTGGGAGTCTCCGGCCCACAGGTCGTCGAGGGCTGGTACGGCCAGCCCTATCCCCGCCCGCTGGCGCGTACGCGCGAGTACGTCGAGATCGTGCGCGAGGTGATCGCACGCCAGGGCCCCGTCACGTACGACGGCCAGTTCTACCAGCTCCCCCTCACGGGCGAGGGCACCACGGGGCTCGGCAAGGCGCTGCGCTCGACCGTGCACCCGCTGCGCCCCGAGATCCCGATCCACCTCGCGGCCGAGGGCCCCAAGAACATCTCGCTCGCAGCCGAGGTCGCGGACGGCTGGCTGCCCCTGTTCTACAGCCCGCGCATGGACCCCCTGTTCCGCGGGCTGCTCGACGAGGGCTTCGCCAAGCGCTCGGACGGGCGCTCCCCCGCCGCCGGTTTCGAGGTCTCGGCGACCGTCCCGGTCGTGGTGGCCGACGACGTCGAGGAGGCCGCCGACAAGGTGCGCCCCTTCATCGCGCTCTACGTGGGCGGCATGGGCGCCAAGGGCGCGAACTTCCACCGGGACGCGCTCGACCGGCTCGGCTACTCGGACGCGTGCGACGAGATCCAGGCGCACTACCTCGCGGGCCGCAAGGCCGAGGCCGTCGCGGCCGTCCCGACGGCTCTCGTCGAGGACGTCGCGCTCGTGGGACCCGAGGCCAAGATCGCCCACGACCTCGAGGCGTGGCGCCGTACCGCAGTCACGACCCTCCTGGTCCAGGGGGACCCGACGGCGGTGCGTACCGTCGCGGGGCTGCTCGCTTGACCCTCATGCACCGCTGAGTGCGGAGCTCTTGTGCGACACGCCGGGCGTGTCGCACAAG
>NZ_JBHXBO010000409.1:0-1384 GCF_042726775.1 Oerskovia sp. NPDC060287 | reverse complement strand
GCAAGGTCCCGGGGCCCTCACGCGTTCCGGGGCGGCGCGGGTCAGGTGCGCAGGTTTCGGGAGGTAGGCGGAGACCGGACGGGCAGGAGTGCCCGACGGCGCCGCGTCAGCTCTCGGGCGCCTCTCCCAGGGCCTGGACGAGGGCCGCGAGGCGGGCGGCCTCGTCCTCGCTGCGACGCGCCCCGTCCGCGCGCTGGATGCCCATGACCGCGAGCGCCTTGCCGTCGGAGAGGTCCAGGCGCACCCAGGGGTCGCCGGGGCCGAAACGTACCGAGAGGACCTCTGCCCATTCAAGGCGGCGGGTGAAGACGATGTTGTGGACGGTGAGCCGTTCGGGGGTCACGGTGGCCCGGACCTGGCCCAGGCGCCACAGGATGAGCGCGCAGAAGGCCCCGACCCCGATCGTGGCGGCCTTGTTCCACCCGGAGTCGGTCCCGGGGCCGGTCGCGACGAGGGCGACGAACGTGCACCCGGCGAGGATCACGACGGCGGCCGTGTACGCCACGGCGGTGCCCCAGCGGGGCCGGAAGGGGGCGTAGGGGTCGCCGGACAGCTCCCCGGGCGGTGGTGCGACGTAGCTGCTCACGTCTTCATCCTCCCCCGTGCGCGGGGCCGGGTCGACGGCCCGGGTGCGGCGGACCTCGTCCGCCCTGTGACCGCGTCGCGGGGCGTGGCCTGCGGGTGAGGGACGATGGGTCGTGCCCACCACCCGTGCCCTGCGTCTCGACGACGCCGCCGCCCTGGCCGACCTCCTGCGCACCAACCGGGAGTTCCTGGCGCCGTTCGAGCCCGAGCGACCCGAGGAGTGGTTCACGCTCGCGGGTCAGCGCGCGAGCGTCGCCGCGGCCCTGGCGCAGGAGCTCGCGGGGAGCGTCGTGGCCCGGGTGGTCGTGGACGAGGGCGGGCAGGTCGCCGGCTGGATCATCGCGTCGGGGATCGTGCGGGGCGCCCTGCGCTCGTGCGCCCTGGGGTACTGGGTGGACGAGGCACGCAACGGGCGGGGTCTGGCGACCGCGGCCGTGGGCGAGATGGTCGACCACGCGTTCGGGCCGCTGTGCCTGCACCGGGTGCAGGCGGAGACCCTCGTGCACAACGTCGCGTCCCAGCGGGTGCTCGAGCGCAACGGGTTCACCCGGTACGGTCTGGCCCCCGGCTACCTGCAGATCGCGGGCCGCTGGCAGGACCACGCCATGTTCCAGGTCCTGGCGAGCGACGAGCGCCCGGGGCGCTGAGGTACCGCGCGCGGTCGGCGGGCACGGTCGGCCGCCGACCCGTGGATCCCGTGCCGGGGACGGCGGCGCTCGCGCCGGGGGCGTCGTCGGGCATGCTGCCGGGGGCCGGAGACGACGCTGCCCGGTGACCCCCGCTTGCGCAGGGGGTCACC
>NZ_JBHXBO010000408.1:0-1409 GCF_042726775.1 Oerskovia sp. NPDC060287 | reverse complement strand
CCCCTGATCCGTGCGGATCAGGGGCATCTGCTCACTTCTCGGCGCGGGGGCTGTGCGCCATCGCGGACCGTCCGCGTCGATAGGGTGGGACACGTGCCGCACACCACGCCAGGAAACGCCCTCGGGTACTCGGCCGCCGACGTCGAGCGCTGGGTCCCCGAGCCGCCCAAGAGCAAGTCCCGCACGCCCTTCGAGCGCGACCGGGCGCGTGTCGTCCACTCGTCCGCGCTGCGCAGGCTCGGCGCCAAGACCCAGGTCCTGGGCCCGGGCTCCGACGACTTCGTGCGCACGCGTCTCACGCACAGCCTCGAGGTCGCCCAGGTGGGCCGGGAGATGGGCCGTGCCCTGGGCTGCGACCCCGACGTCGTCGACACCGCGTGCCTGGCCCACGACCTGGGGCACCCGCCGTTCGGGCACAACGGCGAGCGCGCGCTCGCCGAGATCATGGCCGACCACGGCGGGTTCGAGGGCAACGCCCAGACGCTGCGCCTGCTGACCCGCCTCGAGCCCAAGGTCTTCGCTGCGGACGGCACGCCCGTCGGCCTCAACCTGACTCGCGCGAGCCTCGACGCGAGCGTCAAGTACCCCTGGCGCCGTGGTGAGGGCCCGCGGCGCCCCGACGGGACCACGACCCACAAGTTCGGTGTCTACCCCGACGACGTGCCCGTCTACGCGTGGCTGCGCGAGGGCGCCCCCGAGCACGTCAAGTGCATGGAGGCCCAGGTCATGGACCTGGCCGACGACATCTCCTACTCGGTGCACGACGTCGAGGACGCGATCGTGGGCGGCAAGCTCGACCTCGCGGTGCTGGCCGACCCGGACGAGCGCGGGCGCGTGGTGGCCGCCGTCCGCGCCTGGTACGGCGACGCCTACGACGAGGCCGAGCTCGACGCCGCGATCTCCCGCCTCGAGGCGACCGGGCACCTGATGCGGGGCTTCGACGGGTCGCGCCGGGCGCTCGCGGCGCTCAAGGACTCGACGAGCCAGCTCATCGGCCGCTTCAGCGGGTCTGCCCAGGCCGCGACGCGCGAGGAGTACGGCGACGGGATGCTCACGCGCTACTCGGCGCGCCTCGTGGTTCCCGCGACGACGTCCGCGGAGATCCTGGTGCTCAAGGGCATGGCCGTGGCGTACGTCATGGCCCCGCGCGAGCAGGAGCCGCTGCACCACCAGCAGCGCCAGGTCCTCGCGGACCTGGTCGAGGTCTTCAGCGACAAGGCGCCTGACGCCCTCGAGGCGCCGTTCGCGGCGGACTGGCTCGAGGCGCCCGACGACGCCGCTCGCCTCCGCGTGGTCGTCGACCAGGTCGCGTCGCTCACCGACGTCAGCGCCTACCAGCTGCACGAGCGGTGGGTGTCGCCCCGCTGAGTCCTCGCACGGCGGCGGCCCGCACCCCGAGGGGGCGGGCC
>NZ_JBHXBO010000407.1:0-1428 GCF_042726775.1 Oerskovia sp. NPDC060287 | reverse complement strand
ACGTGCACGCCCCGCCCCTGCCCGCCGGGTTCCCCGCCTGAGAGCCGCGCCTACCGGCCGGGCGACCGGCCGGTACGCGGCCACGGCGCGGGGCGCCCGGACGGCGTCCGGCGGTCCGGGCCGGGCGTCCGAAGGACAAGACTCGTTTGGTGCTCATGGCAACTCGGAGCACCATAGGGAGGTGCTACGCGCCCTCTTCCTCGAAAACCTGCACCCACTCGCCACCTCGATCTTCGAGTCCGCCGGTATCGACGTGACCGTGCGATCCGGGGCCATGGACGAGGCCGAGCTGATCGAGGCGCTCCAGGGCGTCAACATCCTCGGCATCCGGTCCAAGACCAACGTGACCGCCCGCGTCATCGAGTCCGCACCGGACCTCGTCGCGATCGGCGCGTTCTGCATCGGCACCAACCAGATCGACCTCAAGGCCGCTGCCTCGCACGGCGTCGCGACGTTCAACGCCCCGTTCTCGAACACCCGGTCGGTCGTGGAGATCGCCCTGGCCGAGATCATCGCGCTGACCCGTCGCCTGACCGAGCGCGACCGCGCGCTCCACGACGGCATCTGGGACAAGTCGGCCGAGGGCGCGCACGAGGTCCGCGGCCGCACCCTGGGCATCATCGGCTACGGCAACATCGGGACCCAGCTCTCGGTCGTGGCCGAGGCGCTCGGCATGTCGGTCATCTTCTACGACACGGCCGAGAAGCTCGCACTGGGCAACGCCCGCCGCATGGACACCCTCGACGAGCTCCTCGAGACCGCCGACGTCGTGACCCTGCACGTGGACGGTCGGGGCGGGAACGCCGGCCTGTTCGGCGAGAAGCAGCTCTCGCGCATGCGCCCGGGCTCGATCCTGCTCAACCTCTCGCGCGGCTTCGTCGTCGACACGGGGGCACTGCGCGAGGCCATCCTGTCCGGTCACCTGTCGGGCGCGGCGATCGACGTCTTCCCCGAGGAGCCCAAGAAGCGCGGCGACCACTTCGAGTCTGACCTCCGTGGCCTGCCGAACGTCATCCTGACCCCGCACATCGGTGGGTCCACGGAGGAGGCGCAGGAGTCGATCGGCCAGTTCGTCGCCGGCAAGCTCCGCGACTACCTCGCCACGGGCTCGACCACGCTGAGCGTCAACATGCCCGGACTCGCCCTGGAGCAGAGCACGGGCGTGAGCCGCATCGCGCACCTGCACCGCAACACCCCGGGTGTGCTGGCCGCCGTCAACGCCGTGCTCGCGGAGCACGGCACCAACATCGAGGGGCAGATGCTCGCGACCCGCGGCGAGCTCGGCTACGTGGTGACCGACGTCGGCTCGGAGCTCGAGCCGGCCGCGATCGAGGCGCTGCGTGCGATGGACGCGACCGTCAAGCTCCGGGTCCTGTCCTGACCCGCTAGGAAGACCTGCTACGACGAAGGGACCGCACCCGTGGGTGC
>NZ_JBHXBO010000406.1:0-1441 GCF_042726775.1 Oerskovia sp. NPDC060287 | reverse complement strand
CGCGGACGCAGAATTCACCTCACGTCGAAGAGACGGAGATCAGAGGCGCACACCCACGTACTGCGTGAGGGCGACGAGGCTGTTCGAGTAGCCCCACTCGTTGTCGTACCAGGAGACGACCTTGACCTGGTTGCCCGAGACCTTGGTCAGCTTCGAGTCGAAGATGCTCTGGTGCGGGTTGGTCACGATGTCCGAGGACACGATCTCGTCCTCGACGTACTCGAGAACACCCTTCAGCGCGCCCTCGGCAGCAGCCTTGACCGCGGCGTTGACCTCCTCGACCGTGACCTCCTTCGAGGCGACGAAGGTGAGGTCCGTGGCCGAGCCCGTGATGACGGGGACGCGGAGCGCGTAGCCGTCGAGCTTGCCCTTGAGCTCGGGGAGCACGAGGGAGACGGCCTTGGCCGCACCGGTCGAGGTGGGGACGATGTTCTGCGCGGCCGCACGGGCGCGACGCAGGTCCTTGTGGGGGCCGTCCTGCAGGTTCTGGTCACCCGTGTACGCGTGGATCGTGGTCATGAGACCGTTCTCGATCCCGATCGCGTCGTTGAGCGCCTTGGCCAGCGGGGCGAGGCAGTTCGTGGTGCACGACGCGTTGGAGATGATGTGCTGCGTCGCGGGGTCGTACTGCTCGTGGTTCACGCCGACGACGAACGTGCCGTCCTCGTTCTTCGCCGGAGCGGAGATGATGACCTTCTTGGCGCCGGCCTCGAGGTGAGCCTTGGCCTTGGTCGCGTCGGTGAAGAAACCGGTCGACTCGATGACGATGTCAGCACCGAGCTCGGCCCAGGGCAGGTTCGCCGGGTCGCGCTCTTCGAGGGCGCGGATGGCCTTGCCGTCGACGATGATGTTGTTGTCGTCGAAGTCGACGCTCAGCGGGAAACGACCCAGGACGGTGTCGTACTTCAGCAGGTGCGCGAGCGTCTTGTTGTCCGTGAGGTCGTTGACACCCACGATCTCGATGTCAGCCCCCGACGCAATGATGGCGCGGAAGAAGTTACGTCCGATACGACCGAAGCCGTTGATACCGACGCGGATGGTCACAATGCCCTCCTCAGGGCGCGCCGGTGTTCCCGACGCACACGGTTGATGCCGAACGATCACGTACTACGGCGTACGTAGGTGGTGAACGGCGAAGTACTCCCCCACTGAATGCCTGACGGCGCGATCCCGGGAACTCGGAGCCTCAGCGACAGCTGCGACTCAAAGGGTCCCGAAGACCTCAGTGAAGGAGCACGTCTTTGTCACCTGACATCCCCGAGCCTATACCCAAAGCGGCCCGACACGTGACCTGAGACCTGTTCTGAGACGACCTTGCACGAAGCGTGGGAACGTGATGGAGGCCCGAGACGCACGTCACACCAGCGTCACCGCACCGCCCGGAGCGCGCTCCACGGCGTGCGAGGCGCTCGGCGCACGACGAGGGGCGCGCACCGTCCGG
>NZ_JBHXBO010000405.1:0-1441 GCF_042726775.1 Oerskovia sp. NPDC060287 | reverse complement strand
GCCGTGGCGAACCGCCACGGCCCGGACCAGGGTCTCAGGCGTTGGGGATCCTCCACACGAGCGCGGTCCCGCGGCCCGTCGGGACCGCGGTCGACGAGCCGTCGCCCGTCGTCGCGGCGTCGGCCCCAATCCCACGAGCCCCCACGACCTCGCGCGCCACGGCCTCGGCAGGACCCACCGCGAGCTTCCCGTGCAGGGCCTCGGCGCGTGTCGCGAGGTTGTGCAGCCCACCGCGGTGGTCGCCCGCGTCGATCCCCTCGCAGCCGATCCCGTCGTCGACCACCGACAGCGTGATGGCGTCGTCGGTGACCTTGAGCCGCACGTCGACGCGCGAGGCCCGTGCGTGCCGGGCGACGTTCGTGAGGGCTTCGCCGACCACGACCACGAGCTGGTCCGCGACCTCGGCGGGCACGAGCGACGAGTCGTCGCTCTCGATGATGACCGAGGGGGCGAACCCGAGCGCGGGGGTCACGGCGTCGGCCGCCACGGTCAGCCGTTCCTGGAGGCTCGCCTCGGGGGGAGTGGTGGCCTGGAGCGCGAAGATCGTCGAGCGGATCTCGCGGATGGTGTCGTCGAGGTCGTTGACGGCCTCCTCGACACGCGAGCGGACGATCTCGTTGTCGATGTGCTTGGTCGTGCTCATGAGCGTCATCGCGGACGCGAAGATGCGCTGGATGACGACGTCGTGCAGGTCGCGGGCGATGCGCTCGCGGTCCTCGAGCACCGCGACGCGACGGCCGTCCTCGTAGAGGCGCGCGTTGTCGACCGCGACGCCCGCCGCGGCGGCCAGGGCGCGGACCGCGGCCTCGTCGTCCTGCGTGAAGGGGGAGCCGTCGCGCTTGTCCGTCAGGTAGAGGTTGCCGTAGACCGAGTCACGGACCTGGATCGGGACGCCGAGGAACGAGTGCATGGGCGGGTGACCCGCGGGATAGCCCGACGCCGCGGGGTAGCCCTCGATCTTGTCGACCCGCAAGGGGTGCGGGTGCCGGATGACCTCGCCCAGCAGGCCGTGGCCGTGCGGCCAGTGGCTGATCGCCTCGACCTCGGAGTCCTCCATGCCGACGGGCACGAACCGGCCCAGCCGTTCGCCGTCGCGGACACCGAGCGCGCCGTAGCGGGCTCCGGTGAGGTCCATGGCGGCCTCGACGATGCGGCGGAGCACGGTGTCGAGGTCGAGGTTGCTCGTGATGGCGACGACGGCGTCGAGCACGCGGTGCGCGACGGCGGACGGGAGGGACTCGGTCACCCACGTGAGTCTGTCAGATGTAGGGACCGGAGCCGGCCTCGGGAGGACCGGCACGGTGCTCTCCCACTGGTGGTGGGTCTTCAGGTATTCCATGACGAACCCCCTCGATCTAGGACAGTCCCGGCACCCCGGTGCGGGTTCCGACGGGTGTGGCCCCGGGGGGGGGGGGGGGGGGCGCGGCCGCCGGGGAACAGG
>NZ_JBHXBO010000404.1:0-1485 GCF_042726775.1 Oerskovia sp. NPDC060287 | reverse complement strand
CTGCCAGCAGCCCGTGCGTCGTCGGTGGTACGTGGTGAGTTCGCGGCTCAGGAAGCCAGGACCTCGTCGAGGATGGCCTCAGCCTTGTCCTCCTCGGTGTGCTCGGCCAGGGCCAGCTCCGAGACCAGGATCTGTCGAGCCTTCGCGAGCATGCGCTTCTCCCCGGCCGACAGGCCGCGGTCTGCGTCACGACGCGACAGGTCGCGGACGACCTCTGCCACCTTGATCACGTCACCCGAGGCCAGCTTCTCGAGGTTGGCCTTGTAGCGGCGCGACCAGTTGGTCGGCTCTTCCGTGTATGGTGCGCGAAGAACCTCGAAGACCTTGTCGAGACCTTCCTGGCCGACGACGTCGCGGACGCCCACCAGGTCGACGTTGTCCGCCGGGACCTCGATCGTCAGATCGCCCTGAGCCACCTTCAGCTTCAGGTAGATCTTGTCCTCCCCGCGGATGGTGCGGGTCTTGATCTCTTCGATCTTTGCGGCACCGTGATGTGGGTAGACAACGGTCTCGCCTACTGTGAACGTCATCTGCAGATGTCCCCTTTCGCGGAGGTCGATCTTACCACGGGGGCCCCTGCGATTCCGAGCCCTCGCCTCGCCCGTGGCCCGCAAGAGCCCCGTGATTCCGCTGCTCACGCCCGCAGTCCCCTGACGTTCGAGGCCGTTCACCGGCGGTTCACCCGTCCCGTGGGGCCCGGGGGCGCACGGATCGCGGCCGACGTGATCGCCTGCCGTGGCGCCCCGGGCCGCGACCAGGCCGCTCTGCTCGGGGCGCGCACGTCGTCGCCACGCCGCCCGAGCGGCGCATCCGTCGGAGCGACTAGGCTGTGGTCATGTGCGCCCGGGCGCCGAGCACCGGCCCCACCCGTCGCACACCGAGACTGCCCGCAGCACATTGGAGCGCACGTGACCAGCACCCCGTCCCGCTTGACCACGACTCGGCGATCGCTCGTGCTCGCGATCCCCGCGATCGTGGCCGGCGTCCTCGCCGTGTCGGCCTGCTCGCCCATCACGACGGACATCGCCTACTCGCCGTCCGACGGCGTGCGCATCAACCTCACCGACGAGGTGCGCGGGCTCAACCTGCTCATCATCTCGGCCGCCGAGGGCGAGCCCGGCACGCTGCTGGGCGGCATGGCCAACGACTCCGACGAGCCCGTCGAGATCACGGTCGCCCCTGAGGGCACCGACCCGATCGACATCCCGCTCGAGGCCGGCGAGACCGTCTACCTGAGCGTCGACAACGGCTTCGAGGCCCAGTTCGGCAACATCGACGTGCCGCCGGGCGGCACCATCTCGGTGACCCTCACGTCGAGCACGGGCGAGACCCAGACCGCCGAGGTCCCGGTGCTCAACGGCCTGCTGCCGGAGTACGAGGACTACCTGCCCTGATCCGCGGCTGACGGCCCGGCCTCCGCACGACGGAAGGGTCGGTGCCCTCCGCGCGACGAGCGGTGCACGACGGCGAGGCGCCCCGAGGGGG
>NZ_JBHXBO010000403.1:1256-1515 GCF_042726775.1 Oerskovia sp. NPDC060287 | reverse complement strand
GCTTGGCCCCGTGCTCAGGAACGGATGGGCTCGACGCTACGCGCCGAGCTCCCAGTTCCAGAAGCCGTAGAAGATCGTCGGGCTGATGGTGATCGCGTCGACGCCCTTCAGGTTCTCGTTCCAGCCCTGGATCGCGGGGAACTGGAAGATCGTGGTGCCGAAGGCGTCGGCCCACAGGTTCTTCTCGACCTCGAGCTGCAGAGCGAACTGCTCGTCGGGGTCGGTCGAGACCTGGAGCTGGTCGAGCGCAGCGTCGACG
>NZ_JBHXBO010000403.1:0-1246 GCF_042726775.1 Oerskovia sp. NPDC060287 | reverse complement strand
CCGCCACACCTCGGCCCCGAGCTCCTCGGGCAGGTCCTCGAAGCCGGCCGCGTGCGCTTTGGGCACCACCAGGACCATCAGGCCGAGGAAGGCGATCGGCCCGGCCAGCGCGGTCGCCGCCCCGGCCTGGAGCTGGTCGAGCGCAGCGTCGACGGCCGCGTTCGAGTAGAAGCCGTAGTTGTTCAGACCACGCTCGGGCGAGTAGCGGAAGTTGGCGTCCGACTCGGTGACGGCGGTCGAGGTCGACTGCCACCCGAAGAGCGATGCGTCGTACTCCTGCTGGCCGGTGCCGAGGAGCGTGCCCCACGTAGCGGCCGGACGGCCGGTGTCGACGATCTCGAAGCCGGCCTGCGAGGCGGTGTCGGTGATGAGCGCGACCTGGTTCACGCGGCGCGCGTTCTCGTTGTTGTACGCGAAGCGGACCTTGACGGGGGTGGTCACGCCGGCCTCGGCGAGCAGCGCCTTGGCCTTCTCGACGTCACCCGCGGCCGGGTAGAAGTCCGAGCCGTTCTCGGCGACCATCTTGTCGTAGTTGGGCGAGCCCGGGATGAGGATCTGCGAGTTGCGGACCTCGGCGTCAGGGTTCAGCGGGACGATCAGGTTGTCGACGATCGTCTGGCGCGGGATGGAGAGGAGGAACGCCTGGCGGACCTTCTTGGCCTTCTCGGCGTCGCCGCCGTAGGTCGCGGGGCTGAAGGGGCCACCGTTCTCGAAGACCAGGTCGACGTGCTCGAACGTGCCCTCGACGCTGTTGTTGGTCTCGATCGCGGGCAGGGCCTCGAGGGCGCTGCGCACGTCTGCCGAGGCCTGCGGGCCGATGAGGTCGACCTCACCGTTCTGCAGCGCCTGGACCTGGGCCATCGGGTCGTCGATGTAACGAACCGTGATGGTCTCGACCGAGGCCTTGTTCTTGCCCTTGAAGTCGGGGTTCGCCTTGAGCGTCAGGTACTGGTTCTCCTCGTACGCGTCGAGGAGGTAGGCACCGTTCGAGAGCACGAGGGACTTGTCCTCGGGCATCTTGGTCATCTCGAAGCCGGAGTTCCAGAAGGTCGCGATGGGCGACAGCTTGGCGACGTCGGCGTTCAGGATGGCGTCACGCAGAGCGTCCTTGGCCTCCTGCGGGTCCGCGATGTCGAGCGTCTTCTGGGCGACGACGTGCGCCGGGACGAACTGGTTGGTGAAGTTCAGGGCCCAGTCACCGAACGGCTTGTCGTACACGAAGGTGATCGACTTGCCGTCTTCGCTG
>NZ_JBHXBO010000402.1:0-1553 GCF_042726775.1 Oerskovia sp. NPDC060287 | reverse complement strand
GCCTGCGGGACAGGCACGTCGTCTCGGTCATCGGCGACGGGGCGCTCACGGGCGGCATGGCCTGGGAGGCGCTCAACAACATCGCCGAGAGCCAGGACCGGCGCCTCGTGATCGTCGTCAACGACAACGGCCGCTCGTACTCGCCGACCATCGGCGGCATGGCGCACCACCTGTCGACGCTGCGCACCACGCGCGGCTACGAGAACTTCCTCGACTGGGGCAAGCGCACGCTCTCGCGCTCGGGCGCCCCCGGCCGGTTCGCGTACGAGTGGCTGCACGGGCTCAAGAAGGGCCTCAAGGACGTCGTCGCGCCCCAGGGCATGTTCGAGGACCTGGGCATCAAGTACGTGGGCCCGGTCGACGGCCACGACATCGAGGCGCTCGAGCACGCGTTCGTCCGCGCCCGTTCGTACGGGGCTCCCGTGATCGTGCACGTCATCACCGAGAAGGGCCGCGGCTACACCCCGGCCGAGCAGGACGTCGCGGACCGCTTCCACGCGGTGGGGCAGATCCACCCGGAGACCGGCCTGCCCGTCGCTCCCTCGCGCTTCGGCTGGACCTCGGTGTTCGCCGACGAGATCGTCAAGATCGGGCGGCGGCGCACCGACGTCGTCGCGATCACCGCGGCCATGCTGCACCCCGTGGGCCTCGCGCCCTTCGCCGAGGCGTTCCCCGAGCGCACGTTCGACGTGGGCATCGCCGAGCAGCACGCCGCGACGTCGGCCGCCGGCATGGCCTTCGCGGGCCTGCACCCCGTCGTCGCGGTCTACGCGACGTTCCTCAACCGCGCGTTCGACCAGGTCCTCATGGACGTGGCCCTGCACAAGGCCGGCGTGACGTTCGTGCTGGACCGCGCCGGGATCACGGGCGAGGACGGCGCGAGCCACAACGGCATGTGGGACATGGCCATGCTGCGCATCGTGCCGGGCCTGCACCTGGCTGCCCCGCGCGACGAGGCCACGCTGCGCGAGGCCCTGCGCCACGCGGTCGACATCGACGACGCCCCCTCGGTCGTGCGCTACCCCAAGGGCGCGGTCGTCGCGCCCATCCCCGCGATCGAGACGCTCGACGGCGTCGACGTGGTCGCGCGCCACGACGCCGCACCGGCCAAGAAGACCAAGGCCGCGGCAGCGGCGACCCGCAAGGTCCTGCTCGTGGGCGTCGGCTCCATGACGGGCACCGCCATGGCCGCGGGCGAGGCGCTCGCGGCCCACGGCGTCGAGGTCACGGTCGCGTCCCCCACCTGGGTCCTGCCGCTGCCCTCGGCGCTCGTCAAGCTCGCGGGCGAGCACGACCTGGTGGTCACGATCGAGGACGGCATCGCCGACGGCGGCGTGGGCTCGCTCCTGGGCCAGCGCGCGGTCGAGGCCGGGATCACGGTCCCCGTGGTCCCGCTGGGCCTGCCCACGGTCTTCCTGGACCACATGACGATCGACCAGGTGAAGACGACCCACCGCCTCACGGCGCAGGACGTCACGCGCGACGCGCTCACGGCGCTCGCGCTGCTCTGACCGAGCGGGTCGAGACGAGGACGGGGCACGGACCGCGCGGTC
>NZ_JBHXBO010000401.1:0-1571 GCF_042726775.1 Oerskovia sp. NPDC060287 | reverse complement strand
GCCCTTTCGCCAGCCTGCATGCCTCTTCCATGAGTTCATCCGGTGTCATAGGTATTGCACCTGCGTACCGACTCCGTACCAGGGAAGGTCTCATGCGTGAGTGACCCTGGACGGCCTCTGCGCGCACTGCGTCCGAGCTGCGCTGGGCGTGCCGCTCGTCGACGTGCTCGTGGTCCGACATGAGCGTCTTGGCCCAGTGGACGGCCGCGAGGCCGATGCCGAGCAGCGCGAACGCCAGGCCGAGCCCGATGATCAGGTTCGTGGTGCGGATGCCCGCGACGGACGTGTCGTCCGGGAGGGCGAAGAAGGCGACCAGCATGCCGATGGTGCCGATGATCGAGATCGTGAAGAGGATCACGACCTGCATCTCGGCACGCTTGGCGGCCTTGGGGTCACGGTCTGCCATCCGGCTCTTGTGAGCCGGGATGCCTGGATCCTGGAAGCGGTCGAGCTCCTGCCCGTCCTGCTTCGTCAGGTCCGTCGAGTTCTGGTTGTCGCTCACGACGACTTCGCTCCGATCCACACAGCGGCGCCGATCAGCAGGCCGAGCCCGACGATCCACGCCCAGAGGCCCTCGCTGACGGGGCCGAGAGAGCCGAGGTCAAGTCCACCGGCAGAACCCTCACGCTGCTCGACGAGGTACGCGATGACGTCGCGCTTCTCGTCGGGCGTGATGTTCATGTCGTTGAAGACCGGCATGGACTGCGGACCGGTCAGCATGGCCTGGTAGATGTTCCGCTCGGAGGTGTCCCACAGTGCAGGGGCGAACTTGCCCTCCGAGAGAGCACCGCCCGCGCCGACGGCGTTGTGGCACATCGCGCAGTTGGTGCGGAAGACGGCCGCGCCGTTGGCGGGGTCGCCGAGCGAGGCGTCGATCTGCTCGTCCGTCGGGATCGCCGGGCCGGCGCCCAGGGAGGCGATGTACGCAGCGAGCTGCGACGTCTGCTCCTCGTCGAACTGGCGCGGCTTCTGGATGGCCTGAGGGCCCTCCATCTGCATGGGCATACGGCCGGTCGACACCTGGAAGTCGACAGCGGCCGCGCCGACGCCGACGAGGGACGGAACGGTGTCCGAGCCCTCCGCGTTCGGGCCGTGGCAGGTGGCGCAGTTCGCCTGGAAAAGCTTCTGGCCTGTCTCGATGTCCTCAGTGCTGGCGGTGTCAGCGCTGGCTGGACTCGGGGCAAAGGCGGCGTAGACGCCGCCGGTGACCAGCAGCGCCAGCAGCAGCAGCACGACCGGAGCGAAGCGGTGGTGTCTGCGGGCGGCGAGTGCCTTCACGAAATGATCCTCGTCTCGCAAGTGGGGGGTGCAGGGGGCAGGTGTGGTTGTCCGGGCATCGGTGCCGCGGGCGTCACCGCGTCAACGAAGGATGTAGATCACGAAGAACAGTGCGATCCACACGACGTCGACGAAGTGCCAGTAGTAGGACGTCACGATGCCGGTCGTGGCCTCGTGGTGCCCGAAGTTCTTGGCGGAGAAGGACCGACCGAGAAGGAACAGGAAGGCGATCAGACCGCCGACGACGTGGATGCCGTGGAAGCCCGTGGCCATGAAGAAGACCGAGCCGTAGG
>NZ_JBHXBO010000400.1:0-1593 GCF_042726775.1 Oerskovia sp. NPDC060287 | reverse complement strand
CCTTCCCGGAGAAGGTGCGCTCCGCCGTCGGGCGTCCTGGGTGGTCGGTGACGCGAGCGAGGGGTGGTGGGACGGGGCTGTCCACGGCGTACCGGCCGTTCACGGAGCGTGCGTACCGGGCAGTACCCTTCCCTTCGGCACTTCACCAAAACTTCACGAACGGAGCCCCCCATGGCAGCACTCGGCTGGAAGATCCACGGAGACGGGAAGCGCGTCGAGCCCGGCGCCGTGGTCAGCACCGACGAGCGCCTGAGCTGGCCTCGCACGATCGGGATCGGCATGCAGCACGTCGTCGCGATGTTCGGCGCGACGTTCCTCGTCCCGCTCCTGACGGGCTTCTCTCCGGCGACCACGCTGTTCTTCTCGGCGATCGGGACCATCGGGTTCCTGCTCATCACGCGCAACCGGCTCCCCAGCTACCTCGGGTCGAGCTTCGCGTTCATCGCCCCGATCACCGCGGCGAGCGCGTCGGGTGGCCAGTCGGTCGCGGTCGGCGGGATCCTCGTCACGGGTCTGGTGCTCGCGCTCATCGGCGTCGTGGTGCACTTCGCGGGCCCGCGCTGGATCGACGTGACCATGCCGCCCATCGTGACCGGCACGATCGTCGCGCTCATCGGCCTCAACCTGGCACCCGCCGCCTGGAACAACTTCAAGGTGTTCCCCGTGACGGCGTTCATCACCCTCGCCTCGATCATCCTCATCACGGTGCTCTTCAAGGGCATCATCGGTCGTCTCGCGATCCTGCTCGGCGTGATCATCGGCTACGTCGTCGCGACGATCCGCGGCGAGGTCGACTTCGCCCCGGTGTCCGACGCCACGTGGTTCGGTCTGCCCGAGTTCGTGACCCCGACGTTCGACGTCGCCGTCCTGGGGCTGTTCGTCCCGGTCGTGCTGGTGCTCGTGGCGGAGAACGTGGGCCACGTGAAGTCGGTCGCGGCCATGACGGGCAAGAACCTCGACGACCTCACGGGCCGTGCGCTCTTCGCCGACGGTCTCGCGACGACGTTCGCAGGGATCGGCGGCGGTTCGGGCACCACGACGTACGCCGAGAACATCGGGGTCATGGCCGCGACGCGCGTCTACTCGACCGCGGCCTACTGGGTCGCGGGCGCGACGGCCCTGGTCCTGAGCATGTCGCCCAAGTTCGGTGCGCTCATCGCGACCATCCCCGCGGGGGTCCTGGGCGGGGCGACGACGATGCTCTACGGCATGATCGGCATCCTGGGTGCGCGCATCTGGGTGCAGAACAAGGTCGACTTCTCCGACCCGGTCAACCTCACGACCGCGGCCGTCCCGCTGATCGTCGGCATCGCGAACTTCACCTGGGTCATCGGCGACGTGACGTTCGAGGGCATCGCCCTCGGTACGGCGTCGGCCCTCGTGATCTATCACGTGATGCGCAACATCGCGCGGTGGCGCGGGACGTCGCAGGAGCCCGCGAGCCCGGCCTCGGTGCCGGGCGGCGAGGAGATGGCGGACCGCTGACTGACCGCTGCTGCCGGGCCGCTGGGCGTCGCCGCTCGCGGTGGACCTGGTGCGCACGTGGGTGACCCGCCCGCGAGACGCGGCTGACGGGGGTCTGGGAGAGATCCT
>NZ_JBHXBO010000399.1:0-1659 GCF_042726775.1 Oerskovia sp. NPDC060287 | reverse complement strand
CGCCCGGCGAGTCGCACAAGAGCTCCGCACTCAGCGGCTCACGGGTGACTACTGCGACAGACCCGGGTACAGCGGGAAGTCGGCCGTCAGCTTGCGCACGCGAGCGCTCAGGCCCTCGACGTCGGCGCCCGCACCGGCCTTGAGCGTGGCCGCGATGATCTCGGCGACCTCGGTGAACTCCTCGTCGCCGAAGCCACGCGTCGCGAGCGCGGGCGTGCCGATGCGCAGGCCCGAGGTGACGCGCGGGGGGCGCGGGTCGAACGGCACGGCGTTGCGGTTCACGGTGATGCCCACGGCGTGCAGGAGGTCCTCGGCCTGCTGGCCGTCGAGCTCCGAGTGGCGCAGGTCCACGAGCACCAGGTGGACGTCGGTACCGCCCGTGAGGACGGACACGCCCTTCTCGGCGACGTCGGGCTGGGCCAGGCGGTCCGCGATGATGCTCGCGCCGCGCAGCGTGCGCTCCTGACGGTCCTTGAACGCGTCGGTGCCGGCGATCTTGAAGGACACGGCCTTGGCCGCGACGACGTGCATGAGCGGGCCGCCCTGCTGACCCGGGAACACGGCGGAGTCGATCTTCTTGGCGAACTCCTCCTTGGACAGGATGAAGCCCGAGCGGGGGCCGCCGATGGTCTTGTGGACCGTCGAGGACACGACGTCGGCGTAGGGCACCGGGGACGGGTGCAGGCCCGCGGCGACCAGTCCGGCGAAGTGCGCCATGTCGACCCAGAGCTTGGCGCCGACCTCGTCCGCGATCTCGCGGAACGCCGCGAAGTCGATGTGGCGCGGGTACGCGGACCAGCCGGCGATGATCACGTCGGGGCGGGTCTCGAGAGCCGTCTTGCGGACCTCGTCCATCTCGATGCGGTACGACTGCGGGTCCACGCCGTACGCGGACACGTCGTACAGCTTGCCCGAGAAGTTGATCTTCATGCCGTGCGTGAGGTGGCCGCCGTGCGCCAGCTCGAGGCCGAGGATCTTGTCGCCCTTGTTGATGAGGGCGTGCAGCACGGCCGCGTTGGCGGTCGCACCCGAGTGGGGCTGGACGTTGGCGTGCTCGGCGCCGAACAGCGACTTGGCGCGCGCGATCGCGAGGTTCTCGGCGACGTCGACCTGCTCGCAGCCGCCGTAGTAGCGGCGGCCCGGGTAGCCCTCGGCGTACTTGTTCGTCAGGACCGAGCCCTGCGCCTGCAGGACGGCGCGCGGCACGAAGTTCTCCGACGCGATCATCTCGAGGGTGTCTCGCTGGCGGGCGAGCTCCCCGTCGAGGACCGCGGCGATCTCCGGGTCGACCTCGAGCAGGGACTGGTTCAGGACGTTGTCCGGCTGGGCGCTCATGCGTCTCCTTGGGTTCTGTCTGCGGATGACGGTCTCGTGGGGAGGCGTGCTCTATCCGGGCACGTCCCCACAGGGGGCGACCCGGGGCCCAGGCGAACGACCCGTCGTCTACACAGCATGCCGCTCCCCGGTGGTGATCCACCATCCCCGTCCGTCCCGTGGCCTCCCCGGAGGGCGGCGTGCGGGGCGCGGGTGCGCCAGTCGCGACGTGCACGATCCTAGCCCACGTCGGTGGGCCGCGGCAGGTGGTCCGTGTCACGCAGGGTCACGGCCGCACCGGGCCCCCGGCACAGCACAGCGGGGTGGGGGGGGGGGGGGGCGCGG
>NZ_JBHXBO010000398.1:0-1668 GCF_042726775.1 Oerskovia sp. NPDC060287 | reverse complement strand
ACTTCGTGCTGCACCGCCCGGGGAGCGAGCCGGAGGTGTCTGGGCCCGCCACGGCTCAGGACCGCCTGCCGAGGGTGTCGGAACCGCCGCCGGGGGGACGACACGCGGTACCAGAGGGCGCGGCTTGTCATTTCTGGTACGGCAGGCAAACATTGGGCCTCATGACCAGTGCAACCGTTTGCAGCAACGCTTACATCGTCGAGGGGGTGCTCGGCTCGCTGCCGACGGTCGCACTCATCCATCCGAGCGGCGCCGAGCTCGTCGTCGCCCTGCGTGGCGCGACCGTGCTGGCCTGGCGGGCGCCGTGGGGTGCAGGCTCCGAGGAGCGTGAGGTCCGCGACCTGCTCGACGGCTACGTGGCCGAGTCCGAGCTGCTCGCGCAGGAGGCGACGCGCTCGGGGCTCATGCTCCCGTTCGCCAACCGCGTGGCTGCGGGCACCTACACGTTCGACGGCGTCACGCACCACGTCCCACCCGCACCGGGCGAGGTCGGCACCCTGCACGGCTTCGTCCGGCTCCAGGACTGGGAGCTCGTGCCGGGCGTCGACGCGGAGGACTCCGTCGACGGTGCGGTCTCGGTGGAGCTCGCGACGTGCGTCCAGTCGACCGACGTCGCGGGCTACCCGTTCGACCTCGAGACGAGGATCCGCTTCGAGCTGACCGAGGAGACGCTCGACGTCACCTGGTCCTACCGCAACGTGGGACGGCTGGCCGCGCCGGTCACGGCGGGTTGGCACCCGTACTTCCGCGTCCCGGGCCATGCCACGATCGACGCGCTCGAGCTGCACGTGCCGGCGCGTGCGACGGTCGCGACGGACGCGGGCCTCATCCCGCTCGACGGCGAGGCGGCCCGGGAGGTGCGTGCCGCCGTCGGGCCGCTGGGGCTCGCCGGGACCACGCTCGACACCGCGTTCACCGACCTCGTGCCCGACGCGGACGGCCTGGCGCGCACCCGGGTCCTCGACCCGGCGACGGGCGCCGGGGTCGAGGTGTGGCAGGAGCGGGGCAACATGCACGTCTACACGGGCGATGGGCTGGGCCGCCGGGCGCGGGCGTCGATCGCGCTCGAGCCGGTCGAGAGCCTGACGAACGCCTTCAACCGACCGGACTGTGCACAGCAGGTTCGGCTCGCTGCGGGCGAGGAGCGCGAGTTCCGGTTCGGTGCCCGTGTGATCGCTCCGCGCGAGGGCTGAAACGGGGGGCCGGGGTGCCCGATTTGGCGCCTCGGCCCATCTCCCGTAAGGTTGTGTTTACCGACGCGGGGTGGAGCAGCTCGGTAGCTCGCTGGGCTCATAACCCAGAGGTCGCAGGTTCAAATCCTGCCCCCGCTACAAAGGAAGGCCCGGTTCAGCAGAAATGCTGGACCGGGCCTTCGTCATTTCCTCGGCCGTGACGGGCCCGCTCCGACGGACCGTCGGGCAGGCCAGGTTCCGGCTCGTGAACGGATCCGCCTCACCGCGGTCCCGCTGTCCGGTCCGGCGCCTCGGCGGCCGGAGGGCACCCTCCGTGGTGTGACGTGGCCGACAGGGAATCTAGTAGGAGTCCCGGCAGATGATCCCGTAGAGTGGTGTTCACCGACGCGGGGTGGAGCAGCTCGGTAGCTCGCTGGGCTCATAACCCAGAGGTCGCAGGTTCAAATCCTGCCCCCGCTACAAAGGAAGGCCCGGT
>NZ_JBHXBO010000397.1:0-1693 GCF_042726775.1 Oerskovia sp. NPDC060287 | reverse complement strand
TTCTCGGGCAGCTCGGTGAGCCGCTCCTCGGGGAGATCAGGCCTTGTCGGCTGCTGCCTCGTCCTCGGAGACGACCTCGATGCCCTCTTCGTCGGTGATGCCGGTGACGTCCTCGCCCGCAGCGGCGGCCGCGGCGTCAGCAGCAGCGTCCTCTTCGTCCGAGCCGATGAACTCGCTCAGGTCCACGACGTTGCCCTCGGAGTCCTTGACCTCGACCTGGCGCAGGGCCACGGCGAGCGACTTGGAGCGTGCGACCTCGCCGACCATGGCGGGGATCTGGCCGCCCTGGTCGAGCGACTGGATGAACTCGTTCGGGTCCATGCCGTACTGGCGCGAGGCGTTGACGAGGTAGTCCAGGAGCTCGTTCTGGGCGACCTTGATCTTCAACTGCTCGGCGAGCGTGTCGAGGAGGATCTGGTTCTTGAGCGCGTTGGTCGCGTCGACGACGACCTCGGCACGGTGCGCGTCGTCCTCGAGACGACCCTCGGACTCGAGGTGACGGTGCACCTCTGCCTCGACGGCGCCCTGGGGCACGGGGATCTCGGTGTTCTCGACGAGGTGCTTGACGAGGGCGTCGCGCGCCTCGACGGCCTGGTTCGAGGTCTTGATGCTCGCGACCTGCTCGCGCAGGTCCGCCTTGAGCTCCTCGATCGTGTCGAACTCGGACGCGAGCTCGGCGAACTCGTCGTCGGCCTCGGGGAGGTCGCGCTGCTTGACCGAGGTGGCCGTGACGGTGACCTCGGACTCCTTGCCCTCGTGGTCGCCGCCCGCGAGCGGCGCCTTGAAGGTCGTGGTCTCGCCGGCCGAGAGGCCCGTGAGCGCCTCGTCGAGGCCCTCGAGCATGTTGCCCGAGCCGATCTGGTAGCTGATGCCGGAGACCGAGTCGATCTCCTCGTCGCCGATGACGGCCTTGAGGTCGATGACGACGAAGTCGCCCTCGGCCGCGGGGCGGTCGACGCCGACCAGCGTGCCGAAACGCTCGCGCAGCGCGTCGAGGCGCTCAGCGACGTCCTCGTCCGAGACCTCGGCGGCCTCGACCGTGAGCTGCACGGAGTCGAGCGCGGGGATCTCGATCTCCGGGCGGACCTCGACCGTGGCCGTGAAGTGCAGCGAGCCCTCGGCGTCGAGCGGCACCTCGGTGACCTCGACGTCGGGCTGGCCGAGCGGGCGGATGCCCGTCTCGTTGACGGCCTGGCGGTAGAAGCCGGACAGACCGTCGTTGATGGCGTGCTCGAGCACGGCAGCACGACCGACGCGCTGGTCGATGATGCGCGCGGGGATCTTGCCCTTGCGGAAACCGGGGACGTTCACCTGCTCCGCGATGTGCTTGTAGGCGTGGTCGATGCTCGGCTTGAGCTCGTCGTACTCCACCTCGACGGTCAACTTGACCTTGGTGGGGTCCAGGGTCTCGACGGCGCTCTTCACTTCGATGATCTCCAACTGATCGGGGAGCCGACGTGCGGCAACGGGGTGCGTGCATGTCCCGCCGGTTGCAGCGGGACCTGTTCGAACGTTCATCGATCGGGCAGGCGCTGGGCGCCTGGTCGATCGCGTCGCCTCGAGCGGTGCGGCCAGGGGCCTCGAAGGGCTCCGACCGGAAGGGCGCACGGACAACCCGTCCATGGTACGCCACACCTCGTGGGCATCGGTTCGCCGGGAACGACGGCGAGGGCCCCCGTCCATCGAACGGACG
>NZ_JBHXBO010000396.1:0-1791 GCF_042726775.1 Oerskovia sp. NPDC060287 | reverse complement strand
CCCTCCAGGGCGACCCCCTCGACGCGTCCGGCACGCGACCGTCACGACCTGGCGAGGAAGGTCACCTGGGCAGCCTCCGTCGACCGCGGAGTCCCTCGGCTGCGGACCAGGGCTCCTCAGCCGCGGAAGTGGTCCCACCCCACGCCGTGCGCGCGCGGCGCCTCCCCGTCGACCGTGACCACCGGGACCGTCGAGGCCGGATCCGCGGCACCGCCGGCTCCCGGCACGCTCGTGGGCCGCGCCACGACCCGGCCCACGGCCCGGAACGGCTCGGGCAGCGACGTCCCCGCCGGGAACGTCGCGAGCAGACCGTGGTCCTCGCCGCCGGTCAGGACCCAGTCCCGGGCGAGGGCCGCCTGCGCACCGAGGTCCGCCGGGCCCGGCCCCGTCGCAGAGAGCGGTCCGTCCGCCGCCCGCACGGCCGACGCCGCGACGGCCAGCCGGTCCAGGTCGCCGCGGAAGGCGCCCAGGTCCAGGTCGACGGCCACGCCGCTGGCCCGGGCGAGACGCCCGGCGTCACGCAGCAGGCCGTCGGACAGGTCGAGCATGGCCGTGGCCCCGGAGCCCGCGGCGGCCGGTCCCGCGGCGAGCGGTGGCTCGGGACGCAGGTACGCGTCGACGAGCTCCTGGTCCAGGGGGCCCAGGTCGTGGTCGAGCAGGGCGAGCCCCGCGGCGGACCAGCCCCTGCGCCCGGCGTGCGCGACGACGTCGGACACCTGGGCACCCGAGCGCAGGACCGGCTCCCGCCCGCCCAGGTCCCCGTGGACCGTGACCGCGACGACCACGTCGTCGCCGCTCGACAGGTCTCCCCCGACCACGGCCGCACCGCTGGGCGCGCACGCCGCGGCGAGGCCGCGGGCCAGGCCCGTGACCCACTCGACCGGCAGGTGCCCCGGGATGACGAGCGAGACCACGAGCGAGGTGGGCCGCGCCCCCATGGCCGCGATGTCGGCGAGGTTCTGCATCGCGGCGCGCCACCCGACGTCGTACCCCGTGGACCACTCGGGGCGGAAGTGCCGACGCTCGACCAGCACGTCGGTCGAGACCACGAAGCGCCCGTCGGGGGCGCTCACGACGGCCGAGTCGTCGCCGGGGCCCACGAGGGTCGCCGCGCCCGTCGGCAGGAGCGGGAAGATCGCCGCGAGCAGCTCCTCCTCGGACGTCTCGCGCACCAGCACCCGGCCCTCGTTCAGATCAGTCACGGCGCCACCTTACGCGGGACGAGGGCCCCGCCGGAGCGGCTACCGTTGGAGGGTGCTGAACGCCCCTCGTACCCCAGCCCGACGCCGGACGCTCGCCGGGATCCTGCTGCTCGCCACGGTCGCCGGCACCAGTGCGTGCACCCCGACCATCGGCGTCCCGGTCGCCGACGACGCCGCGAACCCGAAGTGCGCCGAGGTCGTCCTCGCGGTCCCCGACATGCTGGGCGACCTGCCCAAGGTCAAGACCGACAGCCAGGCCACGGCGGCCTGGGGGGCGTCGGGCGCCGCCGTGACGCTGCGGTGCGGCGTCACGCCGCCCGAGCCCACCACGACGGGCTGCCAGGGGGTGCCCAGCGCTGCGGGCAGCGTCGACTGGATCGTCGCCGACGACGGCAAGGGCACGTGGACCTTCATCACCTACGGTCGCGATCCCGCGGTCGAGGTCCAGATCCCGCCGTCGGTCAGCTCGGACCACTCGTCGTCGTTCGTCTCCGACCTCAACCGCGCGGTGTCCAAGGTCGAGCAGACGCGCTACTGCATGTGATCTTCGTGACCCGAGCGACGCGAGGAGCGCGCCACCCGCAGGGGT
>NZ_JBHXBO010000395.1:0-1794 GCF_042726775.1 Oerskovia sp. NPDC060287 | reverse complement strand
CGTCTGCCTCGCCGTCGCCGGCACCCTCATGCAGGGCATCAGCCGCAACCCGCGCGGACGTCGGCGGTGAATCCTCGTGGGAGAACTCACACCCTGACGTGACGCCCCGACACGATAAGATAGTTCGTCTGTCCGACTTCGTAGTTGGGGCGGTCGAACGGTCTGCGACATCTCGCGACGCGTCTCGATCCGGGCTGGAAACCCCACGATCCCCCCGTTGCGTCCCCGAAGGTCGGTCATGCCCGCTTCTCCTCCCTCCACCACTGCGCCCTCGGCTCAGGTGGTCCCTCCCTCGGCTGAGATCCACGGTCTCGCGTCGGCAGAGCACGATGCTCCCGGCGCGTCCGGGCCCCGCCGCTGGTGGATCCTCATCATCCTCGCGCTCACGCAGCTGCTCGTCGTGCTCGACGGGACGATCGTGAACATCGCCCTCCCGCAGGCCCAGCTCGAGCTCGGCCTCACGGACACGCAGAGGCAGTGGGTCGTCACGGCCTACGCGCTCGCGTTCGGCGCCCTCCTGCTGCTCGGTGGCCGCATCGCCGACTACTGGGGGCGCAAGCGCACCTACCTGCTCGGGATGGTCGGCTTCGGCGTCGCGTCGCTGCTCGCGGGCCTCGCGCGCAACGGCACCGAGCTCATCGCGATGCGAGGTCTCCAGGGCGTCTTCGCGGCGCTCCTCGCCCCCGCGGCGCTCGCGCTCCTCACGGTCTCGTTCCCTCGCGGCAAGGACCGCAACACGGCGTTCGCCGTCTTCGGCTCGGTCGCGGGCGTCGGGGCAGCGGTCGGCCTGGTCCTCGGTGGCGCGCTCACCGAGTTCGCGGACTGGCGCTGGTGCCTGTGGGTCAACGTGCCGGTCGTCGTGGTCGCGCTCGTCGCGGGTGCGCTCCTGATCGGGGAGAGCAAGGCCGAGGGCGACAACAAGTACGACGTGCTCGGCACCGTCGTGGTGGTCCTCGGGCTCGGGTCGCTCGTCTACGGATTCACGCTCGCCGAGCACAGCTGGGTCGCGCCCGAGACCATCGCGTGCCTGGCCGCAGGCGTCGTGCTCATCGCGCTGTTCGTGTGGATCGAGTCCCGTGTCGCGCAGCCGCTCCTCCCGCTGCGCGTGCTGACGAACAAGGTCCGTGCCGGCGCGTTCCTGGTGCAGGCCATCTTCGGTGCGCTGATGATCGGTGCGCTGCTGTACCTGGCGCTCCACCTGCAGATTGTCCTGGGCCTCTCGCCGCTGCACGCGGGCCTGGGCACGCTCCCCATGACGATCATGACGCTCCTCCTGGCGCCGGCGATCACCAAGTTCCTCCCGCGGTTCGGTCCCCGTCCGCTGATGATCGGCGGGCCCCTGGTCGCGGCCGTCGCGCTGCTCTACCTGAGCCGCATCACGGTCGGCGGGTCGTACGCCACCGAGGTCCTGCCCGCACTCGTCGTGCTGGGCGTGGGCATGGCCATGGTCCTCGTGCCGCTCCAGAACGTCGCCCTCTCGGGGGTCGAGCCCCACGACGCGGGCGCCGCGAGCGCGACCGTCAACGCCTCGATGCAGATCGGCGGCTCGATCGGCCTCTCGGTCTTCACGACGATCTACGCGAGCGTCGTCGCGGGAGCCGTCGTGACCGACGAGGCGTCGCAGCTCGCTGCGTTCGTCGACGGGTACTCGGCGGCCTTCGTCGCGACGGCCGTCACGATGGTCGTGGGTGCCGTCATCGCCGCGGTGCTGATCCGCGGCCCCAAGGAACAGCTGCTGCCGCAGGGCGACCAGGTCGCGGTGCACCTGGGCTGAGCGCGTCCCCGGAGCCGGGG
>NZ_JBHXBO010000394.1:0-1808 GCF_042726775.1 Oerskovia sp. NPDC060287 | reverse complement strand
CAGATCATCGCTGCTGTCCGTCAGCCGCCCACGAGCGCGCTGTACTCCTCGGCCGTGAGCACGGGGCCCGTCTCGGTCACGTCGACCTTGATGAGCCAACCACCCGCGAAGGGCTCGGCGTTGACGAGCGACGGGTCGTCGATCGCGGCCTGGTTGACCTCGGCCACCGTCCCCGTGACCGGGGAGTAGAGCTCGGAGACCGACTTGGTCGACTCGACCTCGCCGATCACCGCGCCGGCCGTGACGGCCGCCCCGACCTCGGGGAGCTCGAGGTAGACGATGTCACCGAGCGCCTCGGCGGCCGTGCTCGTGATGCCGATGACGGCCGGGTTCGAGGCGTCGAGCCACTCGTGCTCGGCGGTGTACTGCAGGTTGCCGGGGAAGTCGGCCATGGGGGCTCCTGGTGTGCTGGTGCGGGTGCTGGACGGGGGCGGGCCGTGTGGCCCGCAGAACGGGGGCGGTGCGCTGCGCGGGGCAGGTCCTGACGCCAGGACCGGGCGTCAGGACCGGTCCGACGACGGTCAGGACGCCTGAGGACGACGGTAGAACGGCATGGGCACGATCACCACCGGCTCCTCGCGACCACGGACGTCGACCGCGAGCTCGGTGCCCTCGGCGCTGAACTCGGGGGTCACGTACGCCATCGCGATCGGGTACCCGAGCGTGGGCGAGGGCGCTCCCGAGGTCACGAACCCGATCTGCACGTCGGGGTCCTTGCCCGGGATCACGACGGCGTAGCCCGCGCGGGCGGGACGCTTGCCGAGTCCGCGGAGGCCCACGAGCACGCGCGCGGGCTGTGCGCCCTTGCGCGACGCGAGCGCAGCGCGCCCGACGAACTCGAGCGGGTTGCCCTCGGCATCGACCTTGTCGAGCTTCACGACGCGCCCGAGGCCCGCCTCGTACGGCGTGGTGGTGGTGTCGAGCTCGTGCCCGTAGAGGGGCATGCCCGCCTCGAGGCGCAGCGAGTCGCGGGCCGAGAGGCCTGCCGGGACCAGCCCCAGCGGCTCCCCCGCCGTCAGCACGGCCTGCCACAGCTCCCGCGCGTGCTCGGCCGGGACGAACAGCTCGAACCCGTCCTCGCCCGTGTAGCCGGTGCGGGCCAGCAACGTGTCGAGACCTGCGACCCGCACCGAGACCGACGCGTAGTACTTCAGGTCCTTGACGGTCTGTACGTCGTCAGCGGCGACGAGCGAGGTGACGATCTCCTCGGCGCGGGGCCCCTGGACCGCGACGAGCGCGGTCTCTTCAGCCTGGTCGGTGACGGTCGCGTCGAAGCCCGCGCACCGGCGGACCAGCTCCTGCGTCACCAACGGCGCGTTCCCCGCGTTGGCCACGACGAGGAACGTCTCCTCGGCCAGGCGGTAGACGACCAGGTCGTCCAGGACCGAGCCGTCCTCGGCGCAGATCATGGTGTACCGCGCACGACCCACGGCCACGGCCGTGAGGTTGCCGACGAGCGCCCGGTCCAGGGCTGCGGCGGCCTGGGGCCCGCTGACCTCGATCTCCCCCATGTGGGAGAGGTCGAACAGGCCGGCCGCCTCGCGCACGGCACGGTGCTCGGCCAGGTCGCTCGTGTACCGCAGCGGCATCTGCCAGCCGCCGAAGCTCGTGAGCGAGGCTCCCAGGGCGACGTGCTCGTCGTGGAGCGGGCTGAGGCGGTCAGCGGCCGTGGTGTGCTGCTCGGACTCCGTCATGGTGTTCCTCTCGGGGGAGCCGGGGCGACGTGACCTCTGCGTCACGCTCGCTCCGGCACGGCGGGTGGGCCCGGGGCCGTCCCGGTCCGGCACGACCGCGGGGTCGTGCCGGAC
>NZ_JBHXBO010000393.1:0-1821 GCF_042726775.1 Oerskovia sp. NPDC060287 | reverse complement strand
ACCATAACTACACAACCACTAACCGAGAACCGGCGATGACGAATTTCCACACAACGAAGGAGTCCTCGGTGAGTCAGAGCGGACAGGGCGCAGAGCCGCACCTGACGGCCCGCCCTCGCGGGCACGCGCGATTCCATGCTGAGACGCGTTTCACACCCGGTCCGCCGTCGGCTATGGTCACCCGTGTGAACCTGCTCACCGCGCACACCTGGTGGCCCGACCACTGACGGTCGGACGCTGTGGCGTGCTGACCGAGCCCGACGACGGGCGGTCCAGCAGGTCTCCCGGAGTGGATCGCCCGGAACGTGCCCCGGCACGTGCCCATCCATGAAGGAGAGAGTCCCTTGACGACGTCCCCCGTCTCCACCTCCGTCCCGGCCGCACCCCAGGCGCCGATCCGTCCGACCGCTCGTTCGCTCGAGCCGCTCGGCGTCGAGATCCCCTCCACCGTCCCGACGCACTGGTACAACCTCAACGCCGACCTGCCCGAGCCCGTGCCGCCGCACCTGCACCCGGGCACGCTCGAGCCCCTCGTGCCCGCGGACCTGGCCCCGCTGTTCCCCATGGCGCTCATCGAGCAGGAGGTCAGCACCGAGCGCTACATCGAGATCCCGCAGACGATCCGCGAGATCTACGCGATGTGGAGGCCCGCGCCGCTCGTCCGCGCGCACCGTCTCGAGCGCGAACTCGGCACGCCCGCCCGCATCTACTACAAGTACGAGGGCGTGAGCCCCGTCGGCTCGCACAAGCCGAACACGGCCATCGCCCAGGCGTACTACAACGCGATCGAGGGCACGACGCGCCTCACGACCGAGACGGGCGCCGGGCAGTGGGGGGCCTCGCTCTCGATGGCCGCCGCCCTGCTCGGTCTGACGTGCGAGGTGTGGCAGGTCCGGGCGTCGTACGACTCCAAGCCGTACCGCCGCTTCCAGATGGAGGCTTACGGGGGCGTGTGCCACTCGTCGCCCTCGGAGCTGACCGCGTCGGGGCGCGCGATCCTCGCGAGCGACCCGGACACCACGGGCTCGCTCGGCATGGCGATCAGCGAGGCCGTCGAGGTCGCGGCGCAGGACCCGCAGGCGCACTACTCGCTGGGCAGCGTGCTCAACCACGTGATGCTGCACCAGACGGTCATCGGCCAGGAGGCGCTGGTCCAGCTCGAGGAGGCGGGGGAGACGGGCGCGGACGTCGTGTTCGGCTGCGCGGGCGGCGGGTCGAACCTCGCGGGGCTCACGTTCCCGTTCCTCGGGCGCAACCTGCGCGAGGGCACGACGACGCGGCTCGTCGCGTGCGAGCCCGCGGCCTGCCCGTCGCTCACCCAGGGCGAGTACCGCTACGACCACGGAGACGTCGCAGGGCTCACGCCGCTGCTCAAGATGCACACGCTGGGCAAGGACTTCGTGCCGCCGGCCATCCACGCGGGCGGCCTGCGTTACCACGGCATGTCGCCCATGGTGTCGCACGCCGTGAACCTGGGGCTCATGGACGCGGTCGCGATCGACCAGGACGAGGCGTTCCGGGCAGGGCTCGAGTTCGCCCGCTCGGAGGGCATCATCCCGGCGCCCGAGTCGACGCACGCGGTCGCCGCCGCGATCGCGTACGCGCGGACCGTCACGGAGCCCGAGGTCGTCGTGATCGGGTTGTCGGGCAACGGCCAGCTCGACCTGCCGGCGTACGCGCAGTACGTGTGACGCCGTCGGACGCGGCGCGGCACGGCGCGCGGGCGCTGCGCGTCCTGCCGCTCGTGCGGACCCAGCGGACCCTGCAGGCCGTGGCCCGGTCGAGGTAGTCCCTGGTCGCGTGAGGCGGACCTCCTGGAGG
>NZ_JBHXBO010000392.1:0-1969 GCF_042726775.1 Oerskovia sp. NPDC060287 | reverse complement strand
GGCGCGGTTCGTGCGGAGGCCGGCAGTTCGGGACGCCCTTCCGGTGGTGCACCGAGCTCGGAGCACCACCGTTGACCAGAGGGTTGGTCGCTCCCTGGCCGGACGGGACGAAGTTCCACCAGCCGGTCCACGAACCGAAGCCGACCGAGGTGACCGCGAGGATCGTGATCAGCGCGAGGACGACGACCGAGATGACCGCGCCCTTGTGCCGGAGGAACCGCCGGCGGACGATCTGGTTCTGCGAGAGCCCCTCGACCTCCTTGAGCTCGATCTGGTTCTCGACGTTCGGGTCGAACGTGGAATCTTGAGGAGAAATGGCGTTGCTCATGCGTTCACCCGGATCCGCGGGTCGAGGGCTGCGTAGATCAGATCAGCCACGATGTTGGCGATGATGGCGAGGGCCGCCACGATGACGAGGTACGCCATCACTGGATCGACCTCAGCACCCTGCAAGGAGTCGATGAACAGGGTGCCCATGCCCGGACGGGCGAAGACCTTCTCGGTGATGATCGCGCCACCGAGGAGCGTGATGACGTCGATCGGGACGATCGTCGCGAGCGGGATCAGCGTGTTGCGGAACCCGTGGCGCATGATGACCGTCCGCTCCGGCAGGCCCTTGGCGCGCGCGGTGCGGATGTAGTCCTGGCTCATCACCTCGAGCATGCTCGACCGCGAGTAGCGGGTGTAGCCGGCGAACTGGATGAGGACCAGCGCGATCGTCGGCAGGAGAAGGTGCGTGAAGCTGTCCAGGGTCCCGACCCAGAAGTTGCCTCCGAGGTTCGGGGTGGCGTCGCCGATGGTCGCGAGCGGCCGGCCGTTGATCGCCGGAGCCTTGAGGTAGGCGGGCCAGATCGACATGACCTTGTCCACGAAGATCATGGACGCCACGAGGAACGCCGTGATCGCAGCGCTGCGCGCGGAGATTCCTCGGTCCGGTCCTCCCCAGAGGTAGCCGATGGCGATGCCGACGGCGACCGTCAGGATCGCGAGGCCACCGACGAGGGCCCAGCTGTCGACCGCACGGAGCACGGACCTCAGCGGGTAGTAGAGCGCGAGCCCCAGCGCCACGGTCGACAGTGCGGCGCCCAGGGCGCGGCGGTTCTGCAGGCCGGCCGTGAGCGCGGTGATGGCGAAGGCGAGCGCCGTACCGGTGATGAGGATGATGACGGGGCCGAGGTTCGGCTGGAGCCACCAGTTGGAGAGCTGGAGGTAGTAGAGCGCGCCGACGGTGACCAGGAAGGCGCTGCCGAACGTGATGAGCCGCTTGCGGGCCGTCCCGCCGAAGGCGAGCATCCAGGCCGTCCCTGCCAGGGCACCGGCGACCGCTATCACGAGCGGGCTCAGCGACGGATCCTTGAGGAAGTCGTTGAAGCCGATAGCACCCCACTGCTTGAGCAGCACGGCGACCCAGAAGGCCGGGAGCGAGTAGAGCACGAAGGACAGGAAGATCGTGATGTAGTCGAACGAGCTGTACTGGCGCAGCGCGCTCACGATGCCGATCATCACGCCGAGGATGATCGCGATGACGGTCGCTGCGGCGACGAGCTGGATCGTGGAGGCGACGGCCCCCTGGAGCAGGCTCGAGACGGGCTGACCAGAACGCCAGCCGACGCCGAAGTCGCCGGTCACGAAGTCACCGAGCCACTTGAAGTAGCGGATCACCGGGTGCGTGTTGAGATCGAGGATCTCGGTGCGCTCGGCGATCCTCTGCGCCTTGACCGCGCCGTCCGTCAGCGACTCGAGGTCTTCGAAGGGCCTGATCGACTTGCTCACGAGCAGGTACATGGCGAACGTCGACACGAGCAGGGTTCCCAACCCTGCCAGCAGACGCCGCGAGATGAAAGAGAACATTGGAGGGCATACCTCGCTGAAACTAGGGACCCAGGTTAGGGCCGGGCAAGTCTACGCGCGGGTAGCGCGAGGAGACGTTCAGCCGGCGCGAGGTGAGGGTCATGGTGGACTCCTGCCG
>NZ_JBHXBO010000391.1:0-2029 GCF_042726775.1 Oerskovia sp. NPDC060287 | reverse complement strand
GTTCACGTTCCTGGGTCGCGGCATGGCCGTGGGGCTCGCGAACGAGGCCGGGCTCAAGATGCGGGAGGCGTCCCTCGCCTGGACCGAGGCCTACCCGGCCATGGAGTACCGCCACGGCCCCATCAGCGCGGGCACGGATCGCGCCCGCGACCTCCTGCGCGTCCTGCGGGGTGGCGACCTCGCCCGTGCCGATGGCCCAGACGGGCTCGTACGCGATGACGACCTTGGCGGCGTCCTCGGCCGAGAGGCCTTCGAGGGCGCCGTCGACCTGCGCGAGCGTGTAGGAGACCTGCTCGCCCGCCTTGCGGATCTCGAGGGCCTCGCCGACGCAGATGATCGGGATCAGGCCGTGAGCCAGTGCCGCCTTCGACTTGGCGTTGACGAGCGCGTCGTCCTCGCCGTGGTACTGACGACGCTCCGAGTGGCCGACCGCGACGTACGTCACGCCCAGCTTGCTCAGGAACACGGGCGAGATCTCGCCCGTGTAGGCACCCGAGACGTGCTGCGAGACGTCCTGCGCGCCGTAGGTCAGCTCGAGCTTGTCGGCGTCGACCAGCGTCTGGACGCTGCGCAGGTCCGTGTACGGCGCGAGCACCGTGACCTCGACGGCCGAGAAGTCGTGCTTGGCGTCCTTGAGGGCCCAGGCGAGCTTCTGGACCGTGTGGATGGCCTCCTGGTGGTCCAGGTTCATCTTCCAGTTGCCCGCGATGAGCGGGGTACGTGCATCAGTCATGGTGTGTCTACCTTCTGTGAGCCGTGAGGCTGCGGTGGTGGGGGTCAGGCCTCGAGGACTGCGAGCCCCGGGAGGGACTTGCCCTCGAGGAACTCCAGGCTCGCGCCGCCACCGGTCGAGATGTGGCTGAAGCCGGCCTCGTCGAAGCCGAGGATGCGCACGGCCGCGGCGGAGTCGCCGCCACCGACGATCGTGAACGCGCCGTTCGCGGTCGCGTCGACCAGGGCCTGCGCCACGGCACGCGTACCGCCCGAGAACGCCTCGAACTCGAAGACGCCCGCAGGACCGTTCCAGACGACCGTCTTGGCGTCGACGATCTTGCTCGCGAAGAGCTTGGCCGACTCGGGGCCGATGTCCAGGCCGATCTTGCCGTCCGGGATCGCGTCCGCAGGCACGACCTCGTAGGGAGAGTCGGCGGCGAACGAGTCCGCGGCGAGGATGTCGGTCGGCAGGACGATCTCGACGCCCGCCTTCTCGGCGTCCGCGAGGTAGCCCTTGACCGTCTCGATCTGGTCCGTCTCGAGGAGCGAGTTGCCCACCGAGTAGCCCTTGGCCGCGAGGAAGGTGAAGACCATGCCGCCACCGATGAGCAGGCGGTCCGCCTTGGTCAGCAGGTTGGCGATGACACCGAGCTTGTCGGAGACCTTCGAGCCGCCGAGCACGACGACGTAGGGGCGGGCCGGGTCCTCGGTCGCCTTCTTCAGGGAGTCGACCTCCTTGAGGACGAGCTCGCCGACCGCGGACGGCAGCACCTTGGCGATGTCGTAGACCGAGGCCTGCTTGCGGTGCACGACACCGAACCCGTCCGACACGTACGCGTCCGCGAGGGCCGCGAGGTCCGCAGCGAGCGACTCGCGCTCGGCGTCGACCTTCGAGGTCTCACGAGGGTCGAAGCGGATGTTCTCGAGCAGCGCGACCTCGCCGTCGCCGAGGGCGGCGACCGTGGCACGGGCGGACTCGCCGACCGTGTCGGCCGCGAGCGTCACCGGCGCGCCGAGGAGCTCGCCGAGGCGGGCTGCGACGGGGGCGAGGGAGTACTTGGCGTCCGGCTCACCCTTGGGACGCCCGAGGTGCGCGGTCACGACGACCTTCGCACCGGCGTCGGTCAGACGCTTGAGCGTGGGGAGCGCGGCGCGGATGCGGCCGTCGTCCGTGATGGTCGTCCCGTCGAGGGGGACGTTGAAGTCCGAGCGGACGAGCACGCGCTTGCCGCGCAGGTCGCCGAGGGAGTCGATGGTCTTCATGAGCACACTCCTGGTCTGAACAGGTCGAAACAGGTCACGTCACACATGACTG
>NZ_JBHXBO010000390.1:0-2038 GCF_042726775.1 Oerskovia sp. NPDC060287 | reverse complement strand
GTGCTCAGATGTTGGGGACGGTGACCGCGAGGGCCCCCATCACGGTGGCCGCCGCGAGGTACATGATCACGTCGGTCCACCGGGTCCGGACCGTGAGCCCCACGGGCCCGGGTCCGGGCAGGAACGCGCGGACCCCCGCCCCGACGACCAGGATCCCCACGATGACGAGGACCCCCGCCCGGGCCCCGGCCAGGAGCGTCACCGCGACCGCGAGCAGGACGCCCGCGAAGACGAGCCACATCGCGAGGTTGCTCTGCGGCGCCGGCGTGACGACCACGGTCGTCTGCTCGACGGGCTGGACTCCCCCCGCACCGTTCCCGGCGCTCACCCGGGGGATCCCCGCGAGCGGCCCGACGGGGAGCGGCCGTGCCTCGTCCGACGCCTCGGGTGCACCGTCGAGACGGTGCCACGCGGGGGCGGCGGCCGGTCGATGCTGCGCCGAGGGGTCGTTGTGCGGTCCGCGCCCACGCGCGGTGACGTCGCTCACGCTGCCCACCAGTTCACGGTTCTGAGCCTACCGCCGACTACGGTGGTGAACGTGCCCTCACCAGTCACCTCCGATGTCCTGCCGCACTCGCGGCGTCCCGCGGTCGGGTCCGTCGTCGTCGTGGGCGCGGGCCTCGCCGGCGCCCAGACCGTCGCCGCGCTGCGGACCCACGGCTTCACGGGGCGCGTGACGCTGCTCGGTGCCGAGGGAGTGCCTCCGTACGACCGCCCGCCCCTGTCCAAGGAGCTGCTGTCCCGCCCCGAGCCCGCCTGGCTGACCGGGGAGATCGGCGTCGACGTCAGCACGCTCGCCGACGAGCTGCTGCTCGACGACCCGGCGGTCGACCTCGAGCCCGGGACCGAGGAGGTCACGATCACGACCCGCTCGGGGCGGCGCGTCACGGCCGACGTCGCGGTCCTCGCCCTGGGGTCCGAGCCGGTGCGCCCGCCCGGCTGGGAGCCTGCGCTCACCCTGCACACGGCCGACGACGCCGCGCGCCTGCGCGAACGGCTCACGCCCGGCACGCGCCTGGTCTCGATCGGCGCGGGCTGGATCGGCGCGGAGGTCGCCGGCGTCGCCGCGAAGGCCGGGTGCGACGTCACCGTGCTCGAGGCCGCGCAGACCCCGCTCGAGCGACAGCTCGGCGCAGAGGTCGGCGCCCACCTCGTCCGCTGGTACGCCGACGCCGGCGCACGGCTGCTCACCGGAGCCCAGGTCACCGAGGTCGGCGCCCAGGCCGTGGTCCTCGCCGACGGGACGCGGGTCGAGGGCGACGTCGTGCTCGCGGCCGTCGGCGCACGCCCCGCGACCGCGTGGCTCAAGGGCACGCTCCCGCTCGACCCGCGCGGCTCGATCCGGGTCAACAGCGCGGGGCGCGTGGCTCCCCCGACCGTCGCGGCGCCGTCGGGCACCTCGGGGCACCTGCCCCTCAAGTCGCTGCGGCGCCTGTATGCCGTGGGCGACTGCGCGACGCGCGACAACGCGGTGTTCGGCCCCGTGCCCGGCGGGCACTGGTCCGCCGCGCTGCACGACCCCGAGCCGACCGTGCGGGCCCTCCTGGGTATCGACGAGATGCCCGCCGAGCCGCAGCCCGTCCGCGAGCTGCTCGGGCTCGCGCCCGTCCCCCAGCACGCCCCGTACGTCTTCTCGCAGCAGCTCGGGCACGACATCGCGCTGTTCGGCACGCCCTCGCCGTTCCACGAGGTCGTCTACCGCGGCGACCCGAGCGGTGGGGAGTCGGGCCACGAGGGCTGGATCGCGCTGTACCTCGAGACCGTGGCAGGTGCGCACCGCACCAACGCCGAGGGGCACCGGCTCGCGACCGTGCGTGCGGTCCTCGTGGTCGACGCCCCGCGCGAGGTGGGCCAGGTGCGCAAGCTCATGAACCGCGACGTGGCGCTGCACGTCGACGTCGAGGTGGCGACGGACCCGTCGCGCAGGCTGCGCGACGCGGTCGTCTGAAGGAGGCGGGGGCTCGCCCCGGCCTCGGCCGCTCGGCTGCTTGACCGCTCGGCGCCGAGCATGCGGTTGTCGTCCGGGTCCGGGTCGACC
>NZ_JBHXBO010000389.1:0-2090 GCF_042726775.1 Oerskovia sp. NPDC060287 | reverse complement strand
GTGCGCAGGGTGTCGCCGTCCGTCGCGACGCGGGCCGCACGCGGACCCGGTTCGGCCAGGCGAGCATGCGGTTGGCGTTCGTCCAGGCGGGAGATCGAACGGCAACCGCATGCTCGGCGAACCGCAACCGCATGCTCGGCGGGTCGCGGTCCCAGACCGGTCGCCCCGTCGACCGATGCTCAGCCGACCCGGACGCTCAGGACGAGCTGGTCACCCACCTCGAGCCGCACGTCCGAGAGCGTGACCCCCGGCGGCAGCGACGACGCGAGGTCGATGCGCTTGCCGTCGACCTGCTCGAGCTTCCCGCGGACGGCCAGCAGGAGCGCCGCGACGACGGGGTTGCGGCTCGTCGCACCGACGTTGCTCAGCGTGAGGACCATGGCCTGGTCGATCTCCGCGGTCGCGGTGATCTGGGCGCTCGCGGACAGGAAGCCCTTGCGGATCTTCGCGGACGCCACGATCGACGCGGCGCGCGGCCCGCGGGACGCGAGGTCCACGTCGAGGGCCGTGAGCGTGAATCCCTGGTCCGCGAGGGCCTTGGTCGCGAGCTCGCGGACCGTGGTGACGAGCGCGTCGCGGCTCGCCGCGGCACGCAGGTGACCGCTCACGGGGTGCTCGGTGCTCTGGCCGGACTCCTCGATCGCGAGCGAGCCGTCGCCCCCCTCGACCCAGGTGAAGCGCAGGTCGCGGATCTCGGCGTCGAGGTCGACCGCGACACCGACGATCGTCACGGGGTGGCCCTGGGCGCGGATCGTGCGGGCGACGGCATGCTCGCGCCCGACGACGTGCTCGACGTTCTCGGCCGGGTCGGGGGCGTCGGCGGCACCCATCGCGCGGACGACGAGGCCCGTCACGTCGACGTCGAGGCTCTGGACGTCCGGGCTGCCAGGGACGGTCGCCGCGTCGATGCGGACACGGTCGAGGCCCGACGCGTGCGGCCCGAGGTTCCGGGTCATGACCTCGCGCAGGCGGTCGGCGAGCGCGGGGCCGCTGTCCGGGCGCGGGGCGCGGCCGAAGGGGAGGACGTCGTGGGCGGGGCTCAGGTCGTCGGGCATGCGCCGAGCCTATGACGAGCGGGCCAGCGCCGGGCGTCCGGCACACGGGTCGCCGGGTCGCGGCGCCGAGACCCGCGTGCGGAACCTGCCGTCCGCTACGGGTTCGGTTCGGCGAACTCCGCGAACGCCCGCACCGGGAACGTCCCGAATCCCTCGACCTTGGGCGGCACGGCCGTGAACCGCGCGCCGCGCGGCGGCACGGCAGCCAGGTTCGTCAGGTGCTCGACGACGTGGATCCCCGCCGCGAGGAGCAGCGAGTGGGCGGGGCGCGCCCCGCCGGACGTCACGGGGTCGGTGTCGTCGATGTTCAACGAGTCGATCCCGACGAGCCTCACCCCGGCGTCGACGAGGTGCTGCGCGCCGGCCTCGGTGAGGAAGGGCGCGGGCTCCCCGTAGGCCGGTGTGCCGAAGTGCCGGTCCCAGCCGGTCTGGAGCAGCACCGCGGTCCCGGCCAGGTCGCGGTCGAAGAAGACCTCGGCGCCGATCCCGCGACGACCACCCCGCTCGGGGTCGACGGCCTCGCTCAGCCGGAACACCTCGGCAGGCAGCCCGACGAGCGACTCCAGCTCGAGCCCGGAGAGATCGGTCCCGCCCTCGTACCGGTGGAAGGGGCTGTCGAGGTAGGTGCCCGTGTTGCCGATCATGGTCAGGACGTCCATCGCGAACTGGGTCCCGGGCGCGTACTTCGCGACCGAGTCCGCCCGGGTCAGGAACGGCGTGATCGTCGGGGCGGGCAGGCCCGGGTAGGTCACGAGGCCCTCGCGCACGGTGTGGCTCAGGTCGACGAGCCGCGTCGCGCGGCCGGCCCGTGCGCGGGGTCCGGCCCCGGCGTCACCGGCAGCACCACCGACCCCACGGCTCCCCACGTGCGGTTCCTCGACGAACGTCAGCCCCGTGATCTCGACCGATCCGACCAGCGCGAGACCCAGGTGGCGGACGAGGAGGCGAGCGACGTCGTCGGGCAGGAGATCGCCCGACGGGACGTCGAGGCGGAACCCCTCCGTGCGGAGGCTGCCGCCGTTGGCGAAGGTCACG
>NZ_JBHXBO010000388.1:0-2162 GCF_042726775.1 Oerskovia sp. NPDC060287 | reverse complement strand
CCCTCCGGGGTGGGCGCCGCTCCTGCGCGGGTCACCTTCTGCGTCGAGGCGACTACGTCGCCGAGGGGGCGGGCCGCGCGCGGCGCACCGCGAAGAACCCGACCGTGAGGGCCGCCCCCAGCGCGGCCCCCGTGGTGTTGAGCACGACGTCCTGCACGGTCGAGTACCGCCCGGGGATCAGCAGCTGGGTCAGCTCGATCGCGAGCGACAGCACGAAGCCCGCGAGCACCACGAGACCGGCGCGCCGCCAGAGGCCCCGCGTGAGTCCGGCCGCGAGGTCGCCCCGGGCACCGGTCCCGGTCAGGACGAGCAGCCCCAGCACGCCGAACGGCAGGAACATCACGACGTTCGACGCGGCCTCGAGGAACACGACGGTCATGGGCAGCCCCACCGCGCGGAACGCGTCGACGACCGCGAGCGCCCAGCCCGGGGCCGCGGTGGACTCGGGCGAGGGCCAGCATGTCACGACCAGGACGGCGGCGAGGTAGACCGCGAAGGTCCAGCGGAGGGTGCGCACGGCTCACACCCTACGGAAGGATGGTCGGGTGACCGCGACCTGGCCCCTGCCCGACGACGCCCGCTGCCCGTGCCTGTCCGGCGAGACGTACGGGGCGTGCTGCGGACGCTTCCACGTCGGCCTCGCCGGGGGCGTCCCGGACGCGGTGACGGCCCCGACGGCCGAGGCCCTGATGCGTTCGCGCTACGCGGCGTTCGCGGTCGGCGACGCGGACTACCTGCTCGCGACCTGGCACCCCTCGACGCGCCCCGCGGACCTGGACCTCGACGACGACGTGACGTGGCGCCGTCTGGACGTCGTGGCGACGAGCGCGGGCGGACCGCTCGACCGGACGGGCGTCGTCGAGTTCGTGGCCCACTTCCGCTCCGCAGAGACCCGCGAGCGCGGGTCGCTGCACGAGGTCAGCTCGTTCGTGCGCGAGGGCGGGCGCTGGTACTACGTGGACGGGGAGCACCGGGGCTGACGCGCTCGCGAGGGGTCGCTCGGCCGCGGGCTTACCCTGGCCGGGTGCCCTCGACCCAGCGCTCGTTCGCGTCCGACAACTACGCCCCTGCCCACCCGGCGGTCCTCGCGGCCCTGACCGCGGCGAACGTGGGCCACGCCGGGTCCTACGGTGCAGACCCGTGGACCGAGCGTCTCCAGGAGTCGGTCAGGCGTCACTTCGGCGAGCAGGCCACGGCGTACCCGGTGTTCAACGGGACGGGCGCGAACGTCGTCGCGCTCACGTCGATGCTGCCGCGCTGGGGTGCGGTCGTCACGTCGGAGCACGCGCACGTCCACCAGGACGAGAACGGCGCCCCCGAGCGCGTCGGCGGGATCAAGCTCCTCACGGTCCCCGCACCGGACGGGAAGCTGACGCCGGGCGCGATCGACCGGTTCGTGGGCGACCTGGGCGACCAGCACCGCGCGCAGCCTCTCGTCGCCTCGATCACGCAGGCGACCGAGCTGGGCACGGTCTACTCGCCCGACGAGATCCGTGCGATCAGCGACCGCGCGCACGCCGCGGGCCTGCGTGTCCACCTTGACGGCGCCCGGCTCGCGAACGCGGCGGCCTCACTGGGGGTGTCGTTGCGGGAGACGACGACCGACGTGGGTGTCGATGTCGTGTCGTTCGGCGGCACCAAGAACGGCCTGTTGTTCGGCGAGGCCGTCGTGGTCCTGGACCCCGACGCGGTCCAGGGCGTCGACTACGTCCGCAAGATGACCATGCAGCTCGCGTCCAAGATGCGCTTCGTCTCGGCGCAGCTCACGGCACTGCTCGAGGACGACCTGTGGCGCACCAGCGCGGCGCACGCCAACGCGATGGCTGCACGCCTGCGGGCCGCGCTCTCGCCCGTGGCGAGCGAGGGAGAGGTGACCGACGGCGGCACGCACGCTGCGCCGTCGGGCCTCGCGTTCTCCCAGCCCACCCAGGCCAACGCCGTGTTCGCGGTCCTCCCGCGCGCCGCAGCCGAAGCGCTGCGCGCGGACTTCACGTTCTACGACTGGGCCACCGCGGCCCCTGACCCCGTCACGGGCGACGAGCGCGTCGAGGTCCGCTGGATGTGCTCGTGGGACACGACCGTCGAGGACGTCGACGCGTTCGCTGCCGCGGTCCGCACGGCCCTGGGAACACCCGAGCGGGCGTGACCCGGAGGTCACGCCC
>NZ_JBHXBO010000387.1:0-2185 GCF_042726775.1 Oerskovia sp. NPDC060287 | reverse complement strand
CCGAGGAGGGGCACGAGCCGCTGCGGTCTTCGCCGGCTCCGACGTGAGCCGGACCGTCCGCCCCGGTCCGGTCACCGTGGCCGCGCTGTGCGGTGGCCCCGGCCGGCGGGGAGGTCACCCTCGGCGGACGGCGGGCGAGACGCCGGCCCGGCCTACGCGACGTCGTCGGGCAGGCCCAACCAGGCGTGCCAGCCGGTGTGGAGGACGAGCCAGGCCATGAGCCCGTAGCCCGCCTGCCCCGGGTACCCGCCCACGCCCGTCGCGAGGTCCGCGAGCCACTGCTCGTGCGTCACGAGCGGCGTGAAGGTGTCGACGTACGGGACCCGTCGCCGGTTCGCGACGTCCGCGAACGCCCCCGAGAGCTCCGCGAGGCGGTCGTTGTCCTCGGGTCGGCCCGGCGGGGGACCCACCACGAACACGGGGAGACGACGCTGCTCGGCCACGTCGAGCACGTTCGCGAGGTTGAGCCGCGACCTGGCCACCGACAGACCGGCGTCCAGGTCGTGCCGTCCGAGCGCGATGACGAGACGGTTGTCGGACTCGGGGTCCGGGTGGAAGCGCTTGGTCGACTCGAGGTCCCAGCGCTGGCTCATCGCCGTGGTCGTCTCGCCAGGGATCGCGAGCGGGAAGACCATCGCCGTCCCGGGGAAACGGGAACGGGCGACGACGCGCCCGACCCAGCCGAGGCCCTTGGCGTCGCCGACGCCCGCGATCAGCTCGTCGCCGACCACGCAGATCCGTACTTCAGGTTCTCCCACGGTGATGTGCTCCTCGTTCGCTCGCACACCATTGTCTGTCACGACCGGGGTCCCGTGCGGGACGTCAGGCCGGACGGACGACAACTGGTGCCGGAGGCGACCATGAGGGCGGCCGCCGCCGGCACCTGCCGGGCTCCACCGGCTCAGAGCAGCGTGGCGCCCCACGTCGTCTCGTGCGACGCACCCGGGGCGAGGCGCACCAGGCGATCGCCCGAGCGGAACGCGTCCGCGATGCAGCTCATGGGCTCGGCCGCGACGCCCGTGCGGCGGTACGCCGTGGCCGACACGTGGTCGCCCGTGCAGACCTGCCACGTGTCCATCGAGGAGTCCATCCAGACCGCGGCCGTCCGGCCGTCGGGTGCGCCGAGCCGCATCCACGACAGGCCGTCCTCGTCGCGCAGCACGTCGACGTAGGCGTCGTCGAGGTCGATCCCGGCCAGCAGCCGCGGCTCGCGCAGGTCGAAGTCGCCGGCCGCGGGCTCGGTACCCGTGGGCAGGAGCCGCTCGTCCGTGGTGACCCGGGTGCTCGCGTCGAGGCGCAGCGTGCACTCGTCGACCGACGCGTCACCGGGCGAGAGCCACGGGTGGAACCCGACGCCGTAGGGGGCGTCGGTGCCGCCCACGTTCGTCGCACGGGTCGTGACGCGCAGGCCGGCGTCGGTCAGCGCGTAGGTCACGCGTGCGACGAGGTCGAACGGGTAGCCGGGGGTCGGGACGAGGTGCAGCTCGAGCGTCGCGGCCGACGCGGACTGCTCGACGACGTCCCAGCGCTCCCAGCACACCAGGCCGTGGATCGCCGTGTTCCGCGGTACCTCGGTGATCGGGAGCTGGAGCGCGGCGCCGTCGAACTCGTACTGCCCGTCACGGAGCCGGTTGGGCCAGGGGAGCAGCACCGCTCCGTGGGACGCGGGGGCGAGCTCGGTCTCCGAGAAGGGGGTGAAGACGTCGCGCCCCCCGACCGTGTACTCGCGGATCGCCGCGCCGACCTCCGTGACGGTGACGTGGTGGTCCCCGTGCTCGATACGGATCTGGGCGCCCGAGGGTGGTTTGATGTTCACGATCACATACGTTACTGGGTGCGGAACACCGCGCGAGCAGCCACAGTAGAACCCGGTCGTGCTGCCCGCAGGGGCAGCAGGCCGAGCGACGCACCGTCCCCGGCCCCCGGGCGACGGGAGCACCACCGCAGGACGAGGAGGAACACATGGAACGAGGAGTGCTCGGACGCACAGGAAGGCTGGTCTCGGTCGTCGGGCTCGGCACCTGGCAGCTCGGCGCGGACTGGGGAGAGGTCAGCGAGGACGACGCGCGCGCCGTCCTCGACGCCTCGGCCGAGTCGGGCGTGACCTTCTTCGACACCGCCGACGTCTACGGAGACGGCCGCAGCGAGGAGATCATCGGCTCCTACCTGGCGGACAACCCTGGCG
>NZ_JBHXBO010000386.1:0-2211 GCF_042726775.1 Oerskovia sp. NPDC060287 | reverse complement strand
CCCTCGCGGTGAGGGTGCGCTCCGTCGTCGGGCGCCTTCAGCCTGCCCGCGCCGGCAATTCCCTCGCCGCAGCCGTGCCGGTCCCGCTAGCGTCCCGCCCATGACTCTCACCCCGCGCCGAGGCCCTCGTCCCATCACGTCCGACGAGGGACCGCACCGGCAGGTCGACCAGCTGGCGCCGGCCGAGCTGTGGGGCGAGCTCGTGCTCGCGGCGACCACGATCGAGGGCGTCCGAGAAGGGCACAGCTCGGTCTCCACGGCGTCGTCCCGGGCACTGTTCCTCGATGGCCACGAGCGCACCTCGAACCCCACGACGTCCCTCGCGACGCCGGACCAGCGCCTCGAACCGGTCCACCTGCACGGCGTGACCGACACGAGCCTGCACCTGTGCCTGCCGCGCGAACGGGCCCAGGAGGTCTGCGCGGCAGGCTGGGGAGAAGCGCACCAGTACGCCGACCACGCGACCGAGATCATGGTCTACGGGCCGCGCGACGCCGACGAGATGGCCGTGGTCCTGGGACTGGTCCGCGAGAGCCTCGACGTCGCACGGGTGCACAACCCGTAGCCGTCGTCGGGCGCCCCTCCGCGAGGTAGAGGGGACGCGTCGGGGTAGAGGCCCAGGGCCCTCTGTCTCGACGGTATCCCTCTACCTCGCGCGGGCCTCGTCAGCCGCCGGTCCGTCACCCGCCGGTCCGTCACCCGCCGGTCCGTCACCCGCCGGTCCCGTCAGCCGCCGCTCGCATCACCCGTCAGCACCTCGACCGACACGAGGGCGACGTCGTCCTCGCTGGGCCGGGGGACGAGTCGGGCGACCAGGGCGTCGAGGAACCGGTCCCGGGAGCCGTCCGCGATCTCCTCGACGACCCCCGGCAGGTCCCGCAGGGCGTCGCGCAGCCGTCGGTCCCGCCTCTCGACGAGGCCGTCGGTGTAGAGGAGCAGGGTGTCGCCGGGGTGCAGGACGTCCGCGTGGTTCGTCCGCGAGGTGCCCGAGCCGAGGCCGAACATCCGGTCGTTGTGCCGCGCGAGCAGCTCGGCCGAGCCGTCGGCGCGCACCAGGACGGGCGGAGGGTGACCGGCCGAGACCCAGGTGAGCGCCCGGTCGCCGGCCGGGCCGGGGAGCCCCACGAGTGCCGCGGCCACCGTTGCCGCCGTCTCGATGCCGAGCCCGTCGGCCGCTCGTTCGGTGCGTTCGAGGATCGTCGCCGGGGACGTGCCCGACTCGTACGCGACGCCGCGCATGACCCCTCGGAGCTGACCCATGGTCGCCGCCGCGGAGATGTCGTGCCCGACGACGTCCCCGACCACCACGAACGTGCACCCGCACGCCAGCTCGAACGCGTCGTACCAGTCGCCGCCGACGTGCATCTCGCGCGAGGCGGGCCGGTAGCGGACGTCGATGCGCAGCCCCTCGGGCTGGGCGGGCGCAGTGAGGATCGAGTCCTGGAGCTGCAGCGCCGCGCGGCGCTCGCGGTCGAGGCCCTCCTGGAACCGGCCGACCGAGGACCCCAGGTGCAGGGCCTGGTCGACCACCGCGGCGTCGAGCCCGATGCTCCGGTCGGCCGCCGTCCGCTGCGAGCTCCGGACGACCCCGGTCACGTCCTCCGCGCGGTGCACGAGCGCGGCGACGCGGCCGCTCGCGTCGAAGACCGGGAGGTTCGTCACGAGCCAGTGGCGTTCGACCCACTCGCCCGGTCGGTCACCGGGCAGGTCGATGCGCAACGGTTCGAGCAGGTCGATCCGGCCGGTCTGCAGGACCTTCTCCAACGAGCGGACGATGCGTCCGACGTGCTCGTCGTCCGCGGGCGAGAAGGTGAAACCCGCGTTGAGCGACCGGCCGACGAGCGCTGTCGCCGGGAGGCCCAGCATGTCGAGGTAGGCGTCGTTGACGTCGAGGACGGTCAGGTCGGGTGCCAGCAGCACCTTGGGCGCGGACAGCGCGGCGAACACCGCACGGTAGTCGAGCCGGTCGGCCTCGGGGGCGGGCCTCGCGTCGTCCTGCGAGCGCTCGGTGCGCTGTGCCGACCCGGGAGCTGCTCCCGAACGGCCGCTCGCCCCGTCCCGCGCCTCGTCCTCCATCGGATCGGCCTCTTCCCCCGCGTCGTTCCCTCAGCATGGCGGAGAAGTCGTGCTTCCGCAGAAGTGCATGCCACGGGCTCGTGCGGGTCTCACGGAGCGGATGCCCGACGGCGGGGCGTGCCTTCCGTGGGAAGG
>NZ_JBHXBO010000385.1:0-2246 GCF_042726775.1 Oerskovia sp. NPDC060287 | reverse complement strand
CCCGCGGACGTCGTCCTCCGCGGCCAGGTCGTGCGGCCGGTCGCCACCCACCCCTGCCGCTGGCAGGACCCGAGGGTCGCCGGTCACGTAGCCGTGGTGATGGAACTGCATGGGGTGCTCCCGGACGTCGGTGTCGAGGGGGTAGGAGTGTTCTATTATCGAACGTGTCGTTCTGATAATGAACGTGTGGAATCGTATACGATGCCGAGGTGGGTGGGCAAGGTCGGCCCCGGCAGATCCGTGGAGGCGAGTCGTGACGGACGCAGGAGCAGCAGTCCCCCGAGGTGCCGCGTCGCAGACGCTCAGCCGCGGCATCCAGATCCTCGAGGTCCTGGCCGATGCGAGCGGTCCCTTGACCATCGACGAGGTCGCCCGGCGGCTCGACGTCCACCGCTCCGTCGCCTACCGGCTCCTGCGCACGCTCGAGGCTCATCGCCTCGTCGTCCGTGACGCCACAGGCCGCGCGACGCTCGGTCCACGGATGGCGGCGCTCGCCGCAGGGGTCCGCCGTGACCTGCAGTCCGCTGCGCTCCCCGAGCTGACCTCTGTCGCGGACGATCTTGCGATGACGTGCTTCCTCGCGGTGCTCGACGGGGAGGAGTGCGTCACGCTCTGGAGCGTCGAGCCCCGCCGGGCCCTCGCGTCCGTCGCGCAGCGTCCCGGCACCCGGCACCCCGTGTCGGCGGGTGCCCCTGGCAGAGCGATCCTCTCGCTCCTGCCTGCGGACGAGTGGCCCGTCGAGGCGTCGTCGAGCCTGAGGGAGGAGGTCGTGCGGATCGCGCGGAGGGGATTCGCCACGAGTCGCGACGAGGTGATTCCTGGTGTGCGGTCCGTCGCGGTCCCCCTGTCGGTGCCGGGGCAGCCGCCCGCAGCGGTCGCGGTCGTCCATGTCGCAGGTTCCCACGACGAGGAAGGGGTGGCCTCGCGTCTGGCGCGTGCGTGCGGGGCGATCCGGGCGTCGTTCGGCGACTGACACGCACGGCGTCCGGTCAGCCCACGGGCATGGTCTCCGGTTCGTGGCCCAGTGCACGCAAGGCGCCGGCGAGCGCCTTCCGTGCCGTGCGCTCCCCCGACGGTCCGAGGCCGCTGACGGCCACGTGGACGTGCCCGTCCTCGTGAGCGAGGTGCAGGGTCAGGTACTCCTTCAGGGGGCCGATGTCGACCGGCAGCACGCGTACAGCGAGTCCCGCGCACGGCAGGACCGTCACGGGCCCAGGGCCGGCGAGCGGGTGGAGCTCGACGTGCTCGGGTCCTATGACCAGGGCGTGATGGCTGGGGGCCGGTGGGGCCGGCCGGAGAGACCGTCCGGCGTCGGCCACGTCCGTGAGGGCCTGCGGCACGGGATGGACGAGGAAGACGGTCGTCCCGGGACGGGCGCTCGCCACGTCGTCGAGCTGGCGGCGAACCCGTCGCCGGGCCTTGCGGAGGGCGACGAGCAGGACGACCAGGGCGAAGGCCGCGCCGAACGTGAGGCCCCCCCAGATCGTCTTCGCACTGCTGTCGGCGACCTGCGAGGAGACGACGAGCGCGGCAGCGCACAGGACGACGACGGGCAGCACGGGCAGGAAGGATCGCGCGGTCGCGATCCAGTCTCGACGCCAGGCCTTGCGACCGTCCATGGTTCCTCGTCTCCTCGACGCGTGGGCCGAAGGCTCGGCAGTGCGGATCCTGGCAGGTCGGGCTCGACGAGGCAAGACCGTTCGGCAGCGCACGGGAGCTCATACCTAGATCTGCTAGGTTTGAACCCCTAGCAGCCCTAGGCATAGGAGTGTCATGCACATCGACAAGGACCTTGTCGCGGCCTCGGCCACACCGCTCGTCCTCGGCATCCTCGCGGACGGCGAGTCGTACGGCTACGCGATCGTCAAGCGCGTCAACGAGCTCTCGGACGGCCACATGCAGTGGACCGACGGGATGCTCTACCCCCTGCTCCACCGGCTCGAACGCCTCGGGCACGTCGAGGCGTCGTGGGGGGTGTCCGACGTCGGGCGCCGGAGGAAGCACTACGCGATCACCCCCGCCGGGCGCGAGGCCCTCGCGGAGCGGCAGGCCCAGTGGAGCGTCGTCGCCGACGCGCTCCAGCGGGTCTGGCGGGACGCCCGCGACACGCAGGCTCCGCGGACCGTCGCCGAAGGGTGGGCCTGATGAGCACGCACCCCGAGCTCGAGGCGCAGATCGACCAGTGGCGCGGCTACGTCCAGCGCCGCCAGGCGATCTCGACGGCCGACGTCGACGAGATGGAGGAC
>NZ_JBHXBO010000384.1:0-2360 GCF_042726775.1 Oerskovia sp. NPDC060287 | reverse complement strand
AGAACGTCCTGCGCGAGATAGAACCCGGTGGGTACTACCTCGCGCAGGACGTTCTACCTCGGCGGTCTCCGGGGCCGAGCCCTCGTCAGCCCAGCTCCTCGGCCAGGGCGACGATGATCCCCTCGGGCCCGCGGAGGTAGCAGAGCCGGTAGGCGTCCTCGTACCGGACGATCTCGCCGACGAGCGTGGCACCGTGCGTGCCGAGCCGGGCGACGGTGTCGTCGATGTCGTCGACCGCGAACATCACGCGGTGCAGGCCCAGGGTGTTCGACGGCGCCGCACCCAGGCCGATGTCGACCGCGTCGGGCGAGCGGTAGGCGGACAGCTCGAGCCGTCCGGGCCCGTCGGGCACGCGCAGCATCGCGATCTCGGACCGCATCCCGTCGAGCCCGACGACGCTCCCCGCCCAGGCACCCTCGATGGGCGCCCTGCCCTCGAGCTCCATCCCGAGCTCGACGAAGAACGCGACCGCCGCGTCGAGGTCGGCGACGACGATGCCGATGTTGTCCAGCCGCTGGATCGCCATGCGTCGTCCCGTCTCAGTGGTTCTGGTCGGCGGCGCCGACGCCGCGGTCGGCGGCGGCCATGTCGCCCGTCGCGGGCGTGCCGTCGGCAAGACCGTAACGCAGCATGACCGTGCCTGCAGGGCTCGCCGCGGGCGGCTCGAGCAGAGTCAGGTTGGTGGGGACGGCGCCGCCGTCGAACACCTGCTTCCCGACGCCGAGGACGATCGGGTGGATCCAGAGGTCGAGGCGGTCGAACAGCTTCTCGCGCAGCAGCGTCTGCACCAGGCCGAGGCTGCCGACGACCTTGACGTGCTCGTGCCGGTCGCGGACCTCACGCACCGCGGCGGCGAGGTCGGGGCCGAGCTGCGTGGACCCGGCCCAGGAGAGGTCGGGTGTGCCGCGCGAAGCGACGTACTTGGGGATGCGGTTGAACAGCGCGGCGAAGTCGTCGTCCTGGCCACCCTCCTGGTGGGGCCAGAACGCGGCGAAGATGTCGTAGGTGCGGCGCCCGAGCAGGAGGGCGTCGGTGCCCTCGTACGCGGCAGCGACCTGCTCACCGGCGACGTCGTCCAGCAGGGGAGCCTGCCAGCCGCCGAACGGGAACCCGATCGGGTCCTCGTCGGGCCCGCCGGGCGCCTGCCCGACGAGGTCCAGGGTCGTGAACAGCTCGATCTCGATCGATCCCATGATGTGCTCCGGTGGGTCGGTGGCAGGGGCATGGTGTAGACCGGGCGGCGGGGTGGAACTCATCGTCCGCGGCGAGCCGTTCGACATGTGGCCGTCCTCGTGACCCTGGAGCTGCGACGCGGCTGGCGAGCTGTCGCGGGGGCGTCGGCGGGGTCAACGCGCGGTCAGGTCCACCCCGAGCAGCCGCCAGGCGCGCAGTGCGAGGAGTCGGAGCGTGGCCACGGGCGCGTCGGCCGAGACGGCTGCGGAGACCATCGTCACCGAGAGCATCAGGTCCGATGCTGTGCGATCTCCCGGGACAGTTCCGTCCGCCTGGCCGTTCCGGACCCGCGCGTCGATGACGGCCTCGACGCGGGCTGCGAGCGAGGCGACGCGGTCGTCGGTGTTCGCGGCGCGGACGAGGTCGACGAACGCGGTCGAGTCCACGATCTGCTGCGTGATCTTCGTGAGCAGGTCCCGGAGCGTCGAGCGCGGGTCGGCAGCCAGCAGCTCGAGCTCGGCCACGTTGTCCTCGAAGACGGCCACGGCGAGGGCGACCCGGTCGGGAAAGTGCCGGTAGAGGCTGCCTTGCCCGACGCCGGCCCGCTTGGCGATCGCCGCGAGCGGGGCGTCGATCCCGCTCTCGGCGAAGACCGCTCGAGCCGCCGTGAGGAGTGCGGTGCGATTGCGCGCCGCCGCGGCCGGGCCGAGGTTCGCGGCTCGGCCGGGCGGCGTGTCGGTAGTGGGCATGCTGGGGAGCCTAGACCTGTGTCATCCTCTCGTGCGGGCCATGTGGCGGGCGGCGCGCAGACCGAACACGGCAGCCGGACCGATCGTCGACCCCGGACCCGGATAGGTGTGTCCCATCACGGAGGCGGAGTTGTTGCCGGCGGAGTACAGGCCCTCGATCACGGAGCCGTCGTGACGCAGTGCGCGGGAGTCGGCGTCGGTCACCACTCCGCCCTTGGTGCCGAGGTCGCCGATGACGATCTTGTAGGCGACGAAGGGGCCCTTCTCGATGGTCCCCAGGCACGGGTTCGGTCGCACGGTCGGGTCACCGTAGTAGCGGTCGTAGGCCGAGTCGCCCTTGCCGAAGTCCTGGTCGCGACCGGTGCGAGCGAACCCGTTGAGTCGCTCCACCGTGGCCCGGAAGGTCGCCTTGTCGAGGTCGAGCTTCTCGGCGAGCTC
>NZ_JBHXBO010000383.1:0-2374 GCF_042726775.1 Oerskovia sp. NPDC060287 | reverse complement strand
GGGCCGGCCGGCACCACGATCACGACGTGACTAGCTGAGCGCCGTCAGCGTCAGCGTCGCGTTGTAGGTCCCCTCGTTCACCGTGAGCGGGAGCTTCAGGTCGAGCTCCGCCCCGATGACCGCGGAGCCGCGGGCGTGCCCGGCCTCCGCGCTGCCCAGGGTGCGGGCGACGGACAGGCCGTCACCCTCGACGAAGCCCGAGGCGACGGCCGCACCCGCGACCGCTCCGCCGTCGTTCTCCTGGAGCGCGGGCGTCCAGCCGAGGTACTTGCCGGACACCGTCTCGCCGCCCGCGACGAAGTCGCCGACCTGTGCGGACACCGACCACGCCGGGGCGTTGATGCGGGTGTCCGTGACGCGGACCGGGACGAGGTCGCCCGAGGCCGCGAAGTGGTCGCCCTGCTCCTCGGCCACGCCCAGGTCGACGAGACCCGAGGAGCCCTCGAGGCTCCACGTGAGCTCGCCCGGACGGGGCTCGGGGATCACGACGGCGACCGACTGGTCGCCCGCCGCGAGCGCACCGGGGGCCGTGCCGGTGAGGTCGCCCTCGACCGAGCCCGCGGTGTTGCCCGGACCGAAGTTCGCGGCCGGTGCGTTGTCCGCGAGGCGCACGGCCCCGTGGACCGTGGTGCCCGCGACCTGGAGGTTGGCGGTGTTGCCGGTCAGGACGAGGTCCCCACCCACCGTGTTGCCCCACTGGTCCGCCGACCCGTCGCTCGTCGCGCCGACCAGCGCGTCGCGCGACGTGCCCGTCACGGACAGGCTGCCCCCGACGACCGCGCCGCCGACGCTCACGCCGAAGTCGCTGTCGCCGAGCGTCACGTCGCCGTTCACGCTCGTGCGCAGCAGGTCGACGTACGTCGCGGCCTGCGTCGAGAGGTTGCCCGAGATCTTCGAGTCCGAGATCTCGACGTCGACCCCGCCCGCCGCGACGCTGCCGCCCACGCGCAGGTCGTACAGGTAGAGGAACCCGACGCGCGAGCCGGCGGTGTACGAGCTGATGTCGCCCCCGACGCTCGCCCCGTCGATCAGGACGCCGTAGGCGTCGGTCGCGACGACGTCGCCCTCGATGACGGCCTCGGTCGCGTCGAGCCACGCGTCGTCACCGACCGTGATCGAACCCTGGACCGTGGTCCCGCCGAGGACACAGGTCGCGCCCGCGGGGACGACCAGGTCGCCCGCGATGACCGTGTCGTCGAGCTCGGTCGTGCAGCTCGTGACGGCGGCGTGCGCTGCTGGTGCACCGACCGCGATCAGCGCGAACGCTGCGGCAGCGGCTGCTGAAACCTTCCACTTCATGGCGAATCTCCTGTTTTCTCGGTGGTTCAGCCGCGAAGGCCGTAGATGGAGGTGTAGCTGCGCCGTGCGTTGCCCAGGGAGTTCAGGGGGTTCGGCGGCGCGGCGACCGAGCTGGCGTTGTCCTGCTCGAACAGGCCGAAGTGCTGGCCGCGCGTGCGCAGCTGCGACAGGAAGGCCTGGTAGTCGATGTTGCCCTCGCCGAACTCGATGATGTCGTAGCCGTTGGCGCTGCCCGTGTTGGTCTTGCCGTCCTTGAGGTGGAGCATCGGGAAGCGGCGCGGGTCGCGCTTGATGTAGTCGATGGGCTCGAACCCGGGGTACTTGTGCTTCCCGACGTGCGCCCAGAAGACGTCCATCTCGAAGAAGACGAGCTCGGGGTCGAACTCGTCCCACAGCAGGTCGTACACGCGGCGCGTCGGGTCGTCCGTGGTGAAGCGGAACTCGCCGTCGTGGTTGTGGGCGTAGAGCTTGAGGCCTGCGGCCTTGGTCTTGACGCCCATCTGGTTCCACGTGTTCGCCGCGGCGGTCCAGGCGGCCACGGTCGGGGTGTTGTTGATGGGGCCACCCTGACCGATGTGCGGCATCCCGAGGATGAGCGCCTTCTCGATCTCGGCGTCGATGTTGCCCGGGTTGAGGGTCGCGTGCGTACCGACGGCCCGCAGGCCGTTGTCGTCGAGCAGCTGGCGGATCTCCGGGATGGTGATCGCGCCGACGTTGCCCTGCGTGTACCCCGCGAACTCGACCTCGGAGTAGCCGATGTCGGCGAGCTCCTCGAACACGGCCCGGAAGCCGAGCGAGCTGACCTTGTCGCGCACCGTGTAGAGCTGGATGCCGATGCGGTTGACGGGGACGAGGCGGTTGCGGCCGCTGCTCGGTGCTGCGGCCACGCCGCCCAGGGCGGACGCCGCGGTCGGGCCGATCGCCGCGCCCACACCGACGGCGACCGTCGAGGCCGCGAGGGCCTTGAGCAGGTTCCGCCGGCTCATCGGGCGAGCCGGGATGGACTCGTGGTGGTGCTCGTGTGAACTCATGTCTCTCCTTCGAGGTGAGGTTCGGTGGCCCGGGGCGCGAGCCC
>NZ_JBHXBO010000382.1:0-2422 GCF_042726775.1 Oerskovia sp. NPDC060287 | reverse complement strand
ACGACCGCAACCCCGTTCTCGGCACCCCTCCACGCGACCCGGCTCACTCGCCCGGGTAGACCACGCCCGTCTGGCGGCGGACCTCGTCCATGGTCCGCATGACGTCGAGCGTGTCCTGCCACGTCATGCGCGGGCTCTCGGTCAGCCCGGCCTCGAGGCAGCGCGCGACCTCGGCCGCCTGGTACTGCTTGCCCTCGCCGCGGAAGCCCTCGTAGCGCCACTCGGCGCCGTCGTGGCGGACCACGCGGAACGACGTCGGGGCGTAGAACGTACCCTCGACCTCGATGCGCCCCGCGGTGCCGGAGATCGACGCCACGTTGGGCGTCTGCGACCACAGCGTCGTCGAGAGCGTGGCCATCGCACGGCCGTAGCCCAGCGTGATGCCGAGCTGGCCGTCGACGCCCGTCTCGGTCAGCGCACCGACCGCCGTGACCGACGACGGCGCGCCCAGCACGTCGTGCGCGAACGACACGGGGTAGACGCCGAGGTCCAGCAGCGCGCCTCCCGCGAGCTCGGGCGCGTAGAGCCGGTGCGCGGGGTCGAACGGGAAGAACTGGCCGTGGTCGGCCGTCACGTTGACGATCTCACCGATCTCACCGCGCGCGATCACTCCGCGCAGCGCCGCGACGTGCGGCAGGAACCGCGTCCACATGGCCTCCATGACGAACACGCCCGCGGCACGGGCGGCGTCGAGGATCTCGCGCGCCTCGGCCTCGTTGCGCGTGAACGCCTTCTCGACCAGGACGTGCTTGCCCGCGGCGATGGCCAGCAGCGCGTGGTCACGGTGGTGCGAGTGGGGCGTGGCGACGTACACGACGTCGACCTGCGGGTCCTCGACGAGCTCTGTGTAGTCGGCGTGGGTCGTGTGGATGCCGTGCTCGGTCGCGAAGCGCTCGGCGCGGACGCGGTCGCGCGACCCCACGGCCACGACGCGGGCGCGCGTGTGGTCGCGCACGGCCTCGGCGAACGACCCGGCGATGTTCCCGGCGCCCAGGATCCCCCAGCGGACGGTCGGCGCGGTCCGGGGATCGGGCACGACGCCGGAGATCACCTCGGGGAGGTCGGCAGCGGTCGCGGCGAGGTGAGGCAGGGAGGTGGGCTTCGGGTCGGTCGGTGCCGCGGTGCGGGCGTCGTTGCTCATGGGTTCACGCTAACCCCGTGGGAGCGCGGCCACGGGTCATTGCCCGAGGTGTGGTCGTGCGGCGCCCAGGCCCGTCGGCGCCGAGCACGGGGTTGCGCGCGGTCGAACCCCGCGATCTCGTCCGTCCCGGCCGTCAGGACGACCGCAACCCCGTTCTCGGCACTCGGCACCCAACACCCGGCACCGGCCCCCGGCGCCCCCACTCACTCGCCCGGGTACACGACCCCCAGCTGAGAACGCGCCGCGTCCATGACCCGCATCAGGTCGAGCGTGTCCTGCCACGTCATGCGCGGGCTCTCCGTGAGTCCCGCCGCGAGGCAGCGCGCGACCTCGGCCGCCTCGTACTGCTTGGCGCCCGGCGTGTACCCGTCGTAGTCGCGGCGGGCACCGTCGGCCCAGACCACGCTGAACGCCGTGGGCACCATGAAGCGGTCGACGACCTCGATCCGCCCGCCCGAGCCCGCGACCACGAGCGACGTCGCCGACTGCGCCAGGACCGACGACGCGAGCGTCGCGGTCGCCCGGTCGCCGTACCGCAGCACCACGGTCGACTGGGCGTCCACCCCGGTGGGAGCCGGGAGACCCACGGCCGTGACGTCGTCGGGCATGCCCAGGAGGTCCGTCGCGAACGCGAGCGGGTAGATCCCGATGTCCAGCAGGGCGCCGCCCGCGAGCTCGGGCGCGAAGAGCCGGCTCGCCGGGTCGTACGCGGCGTTCGACCCGTAGCTCGCCGTGACCGACCGGACGTCCCCGATCTCGCCCTGCGCGATCAGCGCGCGGATCGCGGCGACGTGCGGCAGGTGCCGCGTGAGCATGGCCTCCATGACGAACACGCCCGCGGCGTGCGCGGCGTCGAGCACCTCGCGAGCCTCGGCCTCGTTGCGCGTGAACGCCTTCTCCATGAGCACGGGCTTGCCCGCCGCGATCGCGAGCAGCCCGTGGTCGCGGTGGTGCGAGTGCGGGGTCGCGACGTACACGACGTCCACGTCGGGGTCCGCGACGAGCGCCTCGTACGAGCCGTGCACCGTCGCCGACGGCGCGTGCCGCTGCGCGAAGTCCCGCGCCCGGTGCTCGTCGCGCGAGCCCACGGCCGCCACGTGACCCTGCGTGAACGTCCGCACCTCGTCGGCGAACGAGCCGGCGATGTTCCCCGCGCCGAGGATCCCCCACCGCACGGGCGGGGCCGTGCCCGGGTCGGGGACGGCGTCGAGCACGTTGACCACGGCGTGGGAGACCATGCCTCCACGCTACTGCGGCCCCGGGGGAGACCGGTCGACGGAC
>NZ_JBHXBO010000381.1:0-2441 GCF_042726775.1 Oerskovia sp. NPDC060287 | reverse complement strand
CTCCGAGGGGGCCGGGCCTTCCGGGATGCTGCGGGGAGCCGTCAGGTGCCCGACGGCGGAGCGAGGGTCAGGCCCTCGACCTGCGGCCCGAGATCAGACCCCAGACGAGCAGCACGACGAGCGATCCGATGAAGGCCCAGAACCACGTCGAGAAGGACCAGAACTCCTGGTTGGGGTCGGAACCGAACGCCCGGCCGATGAACCCGCCGACGAACGCCCCGACGACACCGACGACCAGTGTCACCACCCAGCCTCCGCTGGCCTTGCCGGGCATGATCGCACGAGCGATGGCTCCCATGATCAGACCGATGACGATCCAGGACAGAAACCACATAGTCACTCCGTTCGTCCGGGCGACGACCCGGACGGTGCGAGTCCGGCCGGGAGCGTCGGTTCCTGCTCACCGTGGCACGGTTGGGCGGTGCTCGCACGCCCAAAGGCGACATTCGCCGCAGAGGCGCTCTGCGCCGTCGGGCCGCGACGACCGGTCCCGCGCGGGCCGGGAGCCGCCTACGCTGGGGTGGTCCGACGTCGGGAAGGGAAGTGACCATGCGGGTCGACAGCTGGCTCTGGGCGGTCCGCCTGACCAAGAGCCGATCGGTGTCCACGGCCGCGTGCCGCGCCGGTCACGTCAAGGTGAACGGGACGCGGGTCAAGCCCGCCGCGAACCTCAAGGTCGGCGACACCGTGACCTACCGCGGCGAGCGCGAACGGGTCGTCGAGGTCGTCCAGCTGCTCACCAAGCGCGTCGGTGCGCCCGAGGCCGCGAAGGCGTACGTCGACCACAGCCCACCGGTGCTGCCGCGCGAGGCGGTGCCGTTCGTGCCGGTGCGCGACCGCGGGGCAGGGCGCCCGACGAAGCGTGAACGACGCGAGATCGACAAGCTGCGCGGGCGCGACCTGCCGCCGGTGGGCTGGGTCGACGAGGACGACTAGTCGACCCCGAACTCCATCGCGGCGCGGTCCAGCGCCTCGTCGAGCTCGGACGAGGAGGTCCCGCGTGACGCGATGGCCTCGGCGCCGCCCTCGGGCATCTGGCCGATGAGCTCGGTCTGGCCCGTCCCGATCAGTGCCGCGTGCTGCGCGCCGACCATGCCGAGACCCGCGTACTGCTCGAGCTTGGCGCGCGAGTCGGCGATGTCGAGGTTGCGCATGGTGAGCTGGCCGATCCGGTCCGTGGGACCGAACGCCGAGTCCGTCGTGCGCTCCATCGACAGCTTGTCGGGGTGGTACGAGAAGTTGGGGCCCGTGGTGTCGAGGATCGAGTAGTCCTCGCCGCGACGCAGGCGCAGCTTCACCTCGCCCGTGATCGCGGCACCGACCCAGCGTTGCAGCGACTCGCGGATCATGAGGGCCTGCGGGTCGAGCCAGCGGCCCTCGTACATGAGGCGGCCCAGGCGGCGGCCGTCGTTGTGGTAGCTCGCGACCGTGTCCTCGTTGTGGATCGCGTTGACGAGGCGCTCGTAGGCGATGAACAGCAGCGCCATGCCCGGGGCCTCGTAGATGCCGCGGCTCTTGGCCTCGATGATCCGGTTCTCGATCTGGTCGGACATGCCGAGCCCGTGGCGGCCGCCGATCGCGTTGGCCTCCATGACCAGGGCGACGGCGTCCTCGAACTCCTGGCCGTTGATCGCGACCGGGCGTCCCTTCTCGAAGCGGATCGTGACGTCCTCGGTCGCGATCTCGACCGCGGGGTCCCAGAAGCGCACGCCCATGATGGGCTCGACGTCCTCGAGGCCCGTGTCGAGGTGCTCGAGGGTCTTGGCCTCGTGCGTCGCGCCCCAGATGTTGGCGTCGGTCGAGTAGGCCTTCTCGGTGCTGTCGCGGTACGGGAGGTCGTGGGCGAGCAGCCACTCCGACATCTCCTTGCGCCCACCGAGCTCGGTGACGAAGTCGGCGTCGAGCCACGGCTTGTAGATGCGCAGGTTCGGGTTGGCGAGCAGGCCGTAGCGGTAGAACCGCTCGATGTCGTTGCCCTTGAACGTGGAGCCGTCGCCCCAGATCTGGACGTCGTCCTCGAGCATGGCCCGCACGAGCATGGTGCCGGTCACGGCGCGGCCGAGCGGGGTCGTGTTGAAGTAGGAGCGCCCGCCCGAGCGGATGTGGAACGCGCCGCACGTGATCGCGGCCAGCCCCTCTTCCACGAGTGCTGCGCGGCAGTCGACGAGGCGGGCCAGCTCGGCACCGTAGGCCATGGCGCGGCCCGGCACGGAGTCGATGTCCGGCTCGTCGTACTGCCCGATGTCAGCGGTGTAGGTGCAGGGCACCGCACCCTTGTCGCGCATCCACGCGACGGCGACGGAGGTGTCGAGACCCCCGGAGAAGGCGATGCCGACGCGCTCGCCGGCCGGAAGTGAAGTGAGTACCTTGGACACGACTCAAGTATATGCAGACGATTGCATATTCATGCAATCGGAACGGCGAGAGGGCCCGTCCTGGCC
>NZ_JBHXBO010000380.1:0-2468 GCF_042726775.1 Oerskovia sp. NPDC060287 | reverse complement strand
GTCGTCGTCCTCCCGGGTGAGCCGAGCGGCAGGTGCGACAGCTGGGACGGGCGGCTCCGTCGTCGGGCTGGCAGGATGCCTGCTGTGACCCAGACGCAGACCCAGGACCTGTCCGCCGGCGTGACCACCACGGGCCAGGGGGCCGCCACGGCGGTACCCGACGTCGTCGTGGTGGAGCTCGGCGCCGAGGCGAGCGGCGACGACGTCCAGGTCGCGCTCGACTCCGCCAACGAGGGGGTCCGTGCCGCGCGCGAGGCGCTGCTCGCGGGCGGGGTCGCGGACGAGGACCTGCGCACCGCGCAGACGTCCACGTGGACGCAGCAGTCACAGCAGCCCGACGGCGCCACGAGCCTGCGCGTCACGGCCCGCCTCACGCTGCGGGTCACGGTGCGCGACGTCGGGGCGTCGGGAGAGCTCGTGCGGGCCGCGCTGGGTGCCGCCGGGCCCGTCGCCCGGCTCGACTCGATGCGCTTCGCCGTGAGCGCGCCCGGCCCACTGGCCGTCGCGGCCCGCGAGGAGGCGTTCGCCGACGCCCGGACCAAGGCCGAGCAGTACGCGGCCCTCGCGGGCCGCAGGCTCGGCGTGGTCGTCGAGGTCGGCGAGCAGGGCGGCGGGTTCGCGCCGGTGCCCCGCATGATGTCCGCCAAGGCCGCGGGTGCTCACGACGCGCTGGCCGTGGACCCCGGGCACGAGCAGGTCGACGCGAGCGTGACCGTGCGCTGGGCCTGGGCGGACTGAGGGGCTCGTGACAAATCTCAGGGGGACGGCGCTTCCGCGCGCGCTACGTTTGTCGGCATGCTGATCATCGAGGACTACCTCCTGCTCGTGCTGGACGACGTCACGGGCAAGCCCGTCGGTGACAGCTCGTACCTCCAGCAGATCGCCGGCGGTGCGCTCCTCGTCGAGCTCGCGCTCCTGGGGCGGGTCGATCTCGCGGGCGACGGCTCGGGCTGGCGCTCGGGACGCGTCGTGGTCCGCGACCAGTCGCCGACCGGGCGGTCGCTGCTCGACGACGCGCTCGCCGTGGTGAAGTCGAGGGAGGGCTCCAAGCCCAAGAACCTGGTCGACACCCTCTCGCGGACCAAGCCGGCCGACGCCGCGCTCGACGACCTGGTCGCGCGCGGCCTGCTGCGCCGCGAGGACGGTCGGATCCTCGGCATCTTCCCCACGACGCGCTGGCCCGCGGCGGACTCGCGCCACGAGGGCGAGCTGCGGGGCACGCTCGCACGCGTCCTGCTCGACGGCGGAGCGCCCGACGAGAGGACCGGTGCGCTCGTCGCGATCCTCGCCGCCACGCGGCAGGCGGGTCGCGTCATGGCGGCCGGTGCACCGCTCACGGCGTCCGAGCGTCGGGCGGTCGACCACCGGGCCAAGGGGCTCGCGGAGGGGAGCTGGGCCGCGGGAGCGACCCGCGCGTACGTCGAGGAGATCACCGCGGCCACGACTGCGGCGATCACCACGACCGCGGTCATCGCGGGTGCCACGGCCTGACCCGCACGCCCTGCCCGCGTCCCGCCCGTGTCGCGACACGAGCGGGTTTCCCTTGACGTCGTGCGCCCAGGTACAGTAGTTCGGTTGCCTCGGCGAGGGACGTCTGACGGCCGGTGAGTCACCGGAAGGTCAGCAGGATCCTGAAGGGTCCCCGTAATCGACTGGGCGGTCGTCCTCGTGCGCCCGTCATGTGTCCCGCGCCGACGCAGCCGCCCGTCCTCCGGTGACAACCAGCCGGCCGGACAGCCGACTGCTTCCCACTGGTGGTCGGCCCGCAAACGTTCTTCAGGAGCTCACGTGTCCGATATCAAGCTTGTCGCAGAGGCCCGCACCGAGTTCGGCAAGGGTGCCGCCCGCCGTACCCGCCGCAACAACCAGATCCCCGCCGTCCTGTACGGGCACGGCACGGACCCGGTCCACGTCGCGCTCCCCGCGCACCAGACCACGCTCGCCCTCAAGCACTCGAACGCGCTCTTCACGATCGCGCTCGACGGCACCGAGGTCCTGGCCCTGGCCAAGGACGTCCAGCGCGACCCGGTCAAGGACGTCGTCGAGCACATCGACCTCCTCATCGTGAAGAAGGGCGAGAAGGTCGACGTCGACGTTCCCGTCCACGTCATCGGTGAGGCCGCTCCTGGCACCATCCACATCGTCGAGCAGCTCACGCTCTCGATCCAGGCCCTGGCGACCAACCTGCCCGAGGTCATCTCGGTCGACATCACCGGCCTCACCGCCGGCACGGTCGTCTTCGCCGGCGACATCGCACTGCCCGAGGGCAGCGTCCTCGTGACCGAGCCGACCGCCGACGTCGTGCTCATCACCGAGCCGCGCGTCGAGGCCACGGCCGCCGAGGTCGCCGCCGAGGCAGAGGCCGCTCCGCTCGTCTGATCGAGCTGACGGTCCGATCCACCGCTCCAGGACCTGGTCCAGGAGCAGCAGGACCTTGACGACCCGAGGCGTCCGGTGCAGCTCTGCAC
>NZ_JBHXBO010000379.1:0-2474 GCF_042726775.1 Oerskovia sp. NPDC060287 | reverse complement strand
CCGTCCTCGAGGGTGGGGAGCCCACCGTCATCGCGAACGCCGAGGGCGCTCGCACGACCCCGTCGGTCGTCGCGTTCTCGAAGACCGGCGAGGTCCTCGTCGGCGAGATCGCCAAGCGTCAGGCGGTCACCAACGTCGACCGCACCATCACGTCGGTCAAGCGCCACATGGGCACCGACTGGTCGGTCGAGATCGACGACAAGAAGTACAGCGCGCAGGAGATCTCCGCGCGCGTGCTCGGCAAGCTGAAGCGCGACGCCGAGGAGTACCTGGGCGAGCCCGTCACCGACGCGGTCATCACCGTCCCGGCGTACTTCAACGACGCCGAGCGCCAGGCGACCAAGGACGCCGGGCAGATCGCGGGCCTCAACGTCCTGCGCATCGTCAACGAGCCCACCGCTGCCGCTCTGGCCTACGGCCTGGAGAAGGGCAAGGAGGACGAGCTCATCCTCGTCTTCGACCTCGGTGGTGGAACGTTCGACGTCTCCCTCCTCGAGGTGGGCAAGGACGAGGACGACTTCTCGACCATCCAGGTCCGCGCGACCTCGGGCGACAACCGCCTCGGTGGTGACGACTGGGACAACCGCATCGTCGAGCACCTCATCGCGCAGGTGAAGAACAGCTCGGGCGTCGACCTGTCCAAGGACAAGATCGCGCTCCAGCGTCTGCGTGAGGCTGCCGAGCAGGCGAAGAAGGAGCTCTCGTCCGCGACGAGCACCAACATCTCCATGCAGTACCTCTCGATGAGCGAGAACGGCCCCATCCACCTGGACGAGAAGCTCACGCGCGCTCAGTTCCAGCAGATGACGCAGGACCTCATCGACCGGACCAAGGCGCCGTTCCACGCCGTCATCCGTGACGCCGGCATCTCGGTCAACGACATCGACCACATCGTGCTCGTGGGTGGTTCCACCCGCATGCCCGCCGTGACCGAGGTCGTCAAGGAGCTCACGGGCGGCAAGGAGCCCAACAAGAGCGTCAACCCGGACGAGGTCGTGGCCGTCGGTGCCGCGCTGCAGGCCGGTGTCATCAAGGGCGAGCGCAAGGACGTCCTCCTGATCGACGTCACCCCGCTGTCCCTGGGCATCGAGACCAAGGGTGGCGTGATGACCAAGCTCATCGAGCGCAACACGGCCATCCCGACCAAGCGCAGCGAGGTCTTCTCGACCGCCGAGGACAACCAGCCGTCGGTGCTGATCCAGGTCTTCCAGGGTGAGCGCGAGTTCGCCCGCGACAACAAGCCGCTGGGCACGTTCGAGCTCACGGGCATCGCGCCGGCACCGCGCGGCCTGCCGCAGATCGAGGTCACCTTCGACATCGACGCGAACGGCATCGTCCACGTCGGCGCCAAGGACCGCGGCACCGGCAAGGAGCAGAAGATGACCATCACCGGTGGCTCCGCGCTGCCGAAGGAGGACATCGACCGCATGGTCAAGGAGGCCGAGGAGCACGCGGCCGAGGACAAGAAGCGTCGCGAGGAGGCGGAGAACCGCAACCAGGCCGAGGCGTTCGTGTACTCGACCGAGAAGCTCGTCGCGGAGAACAAGGAGAAGCTCCCCGCTGAGGTCGTCACCGAGGTCGAGGCCGACATCGCGTCGGTCAAGACGGCGCTCGAGGGCACCGACGCGGAGGCCGTGAAGTCGGCCCACGAGAAGCTCCTGGCCTCGAGCCAGAAGATCGGCGAGGCGCTCTACGCCGCTGCCGAGCAGGAGCAGGCCGCGGGCAACCAGGGCGCTGCCGACGCTGACGCCGCTGCGGCCGCCGGTGCGCCGTTCGCGCCCGACGAGGACATCGTCGACGCGGAGATCGTGGACGAGGACGACAAGAAGTGACGAGCGACGCCCAGGGCCCCGAGGAGCTCGGCTCCGAGGACCAGCCCTTCCACTTCACCGACAAGCGCAAGGTGACCCCGGAGGGGCAGCCCAAGGAGGCTGCCCCCCAGGGGGCCGGCTCGGCGGGGGACGACGCGGAGACCGACCCGCTGGCCGGGCTCGACTTCGAGCCCACCGGCGAGGCCGGGGACGACGCAGCGCTCCTCGCTGCGCAGTCCGAGGCGGCTGCCCACCTCGACGCTCTCCAGCGTGAGCGGGCCAGCTTCACCAACTACCGCAACCGGTCGCTGCGTGACCAGGAGGCCGCGCGCGTCAAGGGCGTCGAGGACGTCCTGGCCGCGCTCCTGCCGGTCCTCGACGACATCGACCGGGCCCGCCAGCACGGCGAGCTCGACGGGCCGTTCGTCGCGATCTCCGAGAAGCTCGACGCGAGCCTCGCGAAGTTCGGCATCGAGCGGTACGGCGTCGTGGGCGAGGAGTTCGACCCGAACGTCCACGAGGCGCTCATGCACCAGGTGGACCCGGAGGCCACGTCGGCCACGGTCAACATGGTCATCGAGCCGGGCTACCGGATCGGCGAGAAGGTCGTGCGCGCAGCGCGCGTCTCGGTCGTCGGACCGGAGTAGGACGGTCGTGGGCGCC
>NZ_JBHXBO010000378.1:0-2518 GCF_042726775.1 Oerskovia sp. NPDC060287 | reverse complement strand
GGCGAGGCGCCCACCCCGCGGCCGACCGTGACGTGCGACGACGTTCAGGACCGCGTGAAGCGCGAGCCGCCGTACTTCTTGTGGACCGCCTGACGGCTGACCCCCAGGATCGTCGCGATAGCTGCCCACGAGATCCCCCGCGTCCTCGCGCGGCGGACGACGAGAGCCTCACGCCGGTCGGCCTCCTCCCGGAGGTCGCGGAGCGCGGCGAGCGCGCGCAGCGGGTCGTCGTCGTCGGCCGCACGGACGAGCATCGTCATGTCGGGCTCCTTCATCGGATCCTCCGGTAGCGGGTCTCCCCGGGTCCAGGTGGCGAGCAGTCGCCACACTGTCAACATAAGTTGACGCTCGCCGCGGCGTCAACCCTGGTTGACAGAGTCGCCACGACGGCCGCCGGTGGATCAGTCTGCGCGGCGGGTCCGGAAGATCGCCGTGCCGGGCAGGTACGCGCCCCGCACGGGCCCCCAGCCGCCCCAGACCTCCTGGTTGTCGGCCGGCCACTCGGGCTCCACGACGTCCTCGACGAGGAGGCCGGCGGCGACGACCTCGCGGACGTGGTCCCCGAACGTGCGGTGGTACTCGGCATAGGCGACGCGACCGGCGGTGTCGGTCTCGACGTAGGGCCGGCGATCGAAGTAGGAGCGGTTCGCCGTCAGGCCGTGCTCGCTCGGGTCGTCGGGGAAGGCCCAGCGCAGCGGATGGGTCACCGAGAAGACCCACGAACCCCCGGGGCGCAGGACGCGAGCGACCTCGCGATGGATCGCTCCGGCGTCGGGCACGAACGGGATGGCGCCGAACGACGTGAAGGCGACGTCGAAGCTCGCGTCGGCGAACGGCAGCCGCCGTGCGTCCGCCTGGACCAGCGGCACCGGGACCCCGGTCGAGGCGTTGAGCGCTGCCCCCCTGTCCAGCATGCCGCCCGACACGTCGGTCGCGACGACCTCGACGCCGCGTGCTGCGAGCCAGCGTGAGCACTGCGCGGCACCCGCGCCGACCTCGAGCACGCGTCGCCCCGCCAGGTCTCCCAGCAGGTGCGCGTCGGACTCGCGCAGGCCCTCGGGGCACCAGCAGAAGTCGACCGCGCCCAGGAAGTCCCCGTGCTCGTCGAGGTACTCCTCGGCGTTGGCGTCCCACCAGGTGCGTCCCGCTGCGCCTCCCTGCTCCGCCGGCACGTCCCGGTACCCGACCGATCCGATCGTCTCATCCGTCATGCATCTATCGTCTCGCGCCACGGGGCGTGCGTCACCATCGGCCCAGGTGGTCGATAGGGTGGGGGCTGGTCGGTCGAGCGATGGCGCTGGTCCGCCTTCCGACGATCACTCATCACGAGACGAGGTTCGAGTTGCGCATCGGTCTGCTCACAGGTGGCGGGGACTGCCCCGGTTTGAACGCGGCCATCAGGGCTGTCGTCAAGCAGGGGATGGGCGAGTACGGACACACGATCATCGGGTTCCGGAACGGGTGGAAGGGTGTCGTCGACGGCGACATCATCCCGCTCGGGCGCCAGGACATCCGCAACGTCCTCCCGGTCGGCGGGACCCTGCTGGGGACGGCACGCTTCCACCCGCACGCGTCCGACGGCGGGATCGACGCGGTCCTGGCCACGGTCGAGGCCGAGCGCCTCGACGCGATGATCTGCATCGGTGGTGACGGCACGCTGCACGCGGCGAGCAAGGTCGCGGACGCCGGCGTGAACATCGTCGCGATCCCCAAGACGATCGACAACGACGTGGAGGGCACCGACCTGTCGATCGGCTTCCACACGGCCGTCAACATCGCGACCGAGGCGATCGACCGCGTCCACACGACCGCGGAGAGCCACAACCGTGTCATGGTCGTCGAGGTCATGGGCCGGCACGCGGGCTGGATCGCGGTGAACGCGGGCATCGCCGGTGGCGCCGAGGTCGTACTCGCCCCCGAGGACCCGTTCGACATGGACGCCATCGAGAAGTTCCTGCGTCACCGCCACCGTGCGCACGCCAACTTCTCGATCGTGGTCGTCGCCGAGGGCGCCGTGCCGCGCGAGGGCAGCAGCATGAACTTCACGCAGGAGCTCGGCAAGTACGGTGAGATCATCGCGGGGTCGATCGGCGAGCGCGTCTCGGCGGAGATCGCCCGGCGCACTGGGTTCGACACCCGCCTGACGGTCCTCGGGCACGTCCAGCGCGGCGGAGAGCCCACGCCGACGGACCGCATCCTCGGCAGCCGATTCGGCGTGGCCGCGGTCGACGCCGTCTCGCGCGGCGAGTCGAAGGTCATGACCGCGCTGCGCGGGGAGAGCGTCGTCCTGGTGCCTCTCGACGAGATCGCCGGCAAGGTCAAGCACGTCCCCGCGGAGCTGCTGCGGGTCGCGCACGCGCTGTCCTGACCGGCGCACGCGCACCGCACGACGGCCGTCCGGGGGACCACGGGCGGCCGTCGTGCGTCGTCGGGCGGGCGCGTTCCCGTGCCCGGGGGTGACCGCGAGAATCTCCCTTTGACCCCCGCGCCATTCCGTCGATAAGATGTCTGACGGTGC
>NZ_JBHXBO010000377.1:0-2528 GCF_042726775.1 Oerskovia sp. NPDC060287 | reverse complement strand
GTATAAGAGACAGGCGCGTGCCGTCGTCGGGCATCTCACCCGTGCTGTGCGCGAGTCCGGTCAGACCGGCTGCTGCGGGATGCGGTCCCCCTCGAGGTCCTCGCGGTCGTCGTCCTGCGTACGCGCCAGAGCACCGAGCTCCTTGCGCTCGTCGCGCGCCAGGTCGTTCTTGGACGCGTCGAGCAGGGCGTCACGCACCTCACGACGCCGACGCTGCTCGGCAGGGTCCGGGACCGGCACCGCGGCGAGCAGGCGCTGCGTGTACGGGTCCACCGGGGCGTGGACGATCTGCTCGGTCGTCCCGACCTCGACCAGCTTGCCCTGGTGCATGACCGCGACGTGGTCCGAGAGCATCTCGACGACCGCGAGGTCGTGCGAGATGAACAGGCACGCGAACCCGTGCTCGCGCTGCAAGTCCTGGAAGAGGTCGAGCACGCGGGCCTGGACCGAGACGTCGAGGGCCGACGTCGGCTCGTCCGCGACCAGCAGCTTGGGCTCGAGCGAGAGCGCACGGGCGATGCCCACGCGCTGACGCTGGCCGCCCGAGAGCTCGTGCGGATACCTGTTGCGCATGGCCCTGGGCAGCTCGACCTGGTCCAGCAGCCGCTCGACCTCGGCGCTCAACGCCTTGCCCCTGATGCCCTTGTGGAGCATGAGCGGCTCGCCGATCGACTCGCCGATGGGCAGGCGCGGGTTCAGGGACGAACCCGGGTCCTGGAAGACGATGCCGACCTCCTTGCGGAGCGGACGCAGCGCCTTCGGGGAGACCCCGACCATGTTCATGTCGCCGACGCGCAGCGCGCCACCCGTCACGGGCAGCAGCCCGACGACGGCACGACCGATGGTCGTCTTGCCCGAGCCGGACTCGCCCACCAGGCCGAGCACCTCGCCCTTGCGGATCGAGAAGCTCACCTGGTCGACGGCGCGGAAGGCCTTCTGCCGACGACGGGCCGGGTACTCGATGATCATGTCGGTCGCCTCGAGGACGACGTCCTTGTCCACGACCGGTGCCGCGGCGGGCGCGCGGTCCGTGACGGACTCGACCCCGGTCTTGGACGTCCCCAGGTGCGGGACGGCGTCCAGCAGACGACGCGTGTACGGGTCCTTCGGCGCGCCGAAGACCTCGGCCGCGGTCCCCCGCTCGACGACGTGGCCGTCCTTCATGACCATCATGGTGTCGGCCATGTCGGCCACCACGCCCATGTCGTGCGTGATCAGGATGATCGCGGCGTCGACCCGGTGGCGCAGGTCGCGGAGCAGGCGCAGGATCTCCGCCTGGACCGTGACGTCGAGCGCGGTCGTCGGCTCGTCGGCGACCAGGAGCTTGGGGTCGCAGGCGAGCGCCTGGGCGATCATGGCGCGCTGGCGCTGACCGCCCGAGAGCTGGTGCGGGTACGCGTCGAAGCGACGCTCGGGCTCGGGGATGTCCACGAGACGGAGCAGCTCGATCGCGCGCTTCTTGGCCTCCGAGGGGCCGACCGTGAAGTGCGTGCGGATCGTCTCGACGATCTGGAATCCGACCGTGTAGACGGGGTTGAGCGCAGTCATGGGCTCCTGGAAGATCATCGAGATCTCCCGCCCACGGATGTTGCGCAGACCGCCCTGCGTCAGACCGATGAGCTCGCGGTCGCCCAGCTTGGCGCTGCCGCGTGCGCGCCCGTTCGAGGGCAGCAGGCCCAGCAGCGCGAGCGAGGACTGGGACTTGCCCGAGCCCGACTCGCCCACGATCGCCAGGACCTCGCCCGCGTACAGGTCGTAGCTGATGTCGGTCGCCGCCGGGTACCAGACCCCGTCGACGTAGAAGTCCACGCCCAGGTCGCGCACCGAGAGCACGGGGCTCCCCGTGGGCGTGAACTGAGGCACGGATGATGTGTCGATGGCCACGATGATCAGTGTCCTTCCAGCAGGTGGGAGACCTGGCGCTCGTGGCGCCTCATCTCTGGGAACATGGGGCCATGGGTCCCACGAAGGTCTTCTTCTCGATGTACGGCCGAGTGCTCACCGTGGCGGTGGGCGTGGTCGGCGTCATGCTCTGCGCCGCGATCTGGACGTCCGACGGCGCGGCCGCCGGACTGCGCACGCTGCCTGGCGTGGCGCTGGTGACCTGGGCGGTCGCCATGCTGTTCTGGCTGCCACGCGTCGAGGTGTCCGACGGCGGGATCGACGTGCACAACGTGGTGCGCAGCGTGCACGTCCCGTGGCCCGCGTTCGAGGGCGCCGAGACGCGCTGGTCGCTCGAGGTGAGCTACCGCGGCGGCACGGTGTCCGCCTGGGCAGCGCCCCGGTCGAGCGGCAGCGCCCGTTGGCTGCGCACCCGCCGTGACGGCACCCAGCGCGGCGGCGGCACCGCTGCCGCGACGGCCGAGACCGTCGCGGCAGCCGTGGCCGAGCGCCACGCGGCCCTCGTCGCGGCGGGCTACCTCGATGCCCGCCCCGTCGGCACGCCCGGCGCCCGCCCCCCGGGGGCCGGCCGCCCGCGCGCCCTGCGCGGCGCGCGGGTGGCCCCGACGCGCGGGGGGACGACCGGC
>NZ_JBHXBO010000376.1:0-2559 GCF_042726775.1 Oerskovia sp. NPDC060287 | reverse complement strand
CTCGGGGGCGGCGCCTGCCGCGCACGTCGTCCCGCCCGTGACGGGCCCGACGGCGTACGGCTCTGACAGCGCTTCCCTGCCAGGTCTCCCGGCAGGCCTCTTCCGTACACCCGCATCACCCTTCGTCTTCGTGCCGGGCGCCCGCGCCGGCACGGACCTCCCGCCCCCGACAGACAGGAACCGACCCGTGGCGCAGAAGACCGCAGCACGACGCAGCAAGGCGGACCTCGCAGCCCGGTCGGCGACCGCTCGGGGAGCGGGGCCCCGGTCCGGGGACGGTGCCGGCCGTCCCCAGCAGCGGCCACCGGAGCGCGCGAGCGCCCGGTGGCCGTGGAACCTCTCGCGCGCTCGTCGCGCGTGGCTCGCGGTCGCCGCGGTCGCGGTGGTCGTCCTGGTCGTCGCGGCGGTCGTCTGGGCCGCGACGCGAGGGCCCGACGACGGAGCGTCCGGCGCGTACGCCGTCGACCCCGCGCGCGTGGCCGAGCTCGAGGCCGCCGAGGTGGCGCGCGACGCCGAGAACCTGGGCGTCGTGACCGACTTCGCGGTCTCGGCCCAGGAGGGGCTCGTGCCGACCATGCACGAGCTGTCCGTGGCGCTCCCGCTCGACGGCGCGCCCGGGACCCCGGCGACGCCCGAGCAGCTCGCCACGTGGCGGGACCGGCTCGCGGCCCTGGCGACCGAGGCCGAGGCCCTCCCGACGGGCGCGTCGGGGTACAACGTCACGCGCAACGGTCTGGGCGTCTCGATCGCGCTGCTGGGTGACGCGCTCGACACGCTCGAGCTCGCCGAGGCGTCGGCCGAGCCGGCCCGGTCGCAGCTCCTCGCGCTCGCGGGCGACCTGCGCCTGCGCGCCGCGGACACGTGGAGCATGGCCGCGACCCAGCTCGACGACCTGAGCGTCGCCGCAGACCAGGGGCACGTCCACGTGTTCCTCCCGCTCCACCCGGACGACGCGGGCGACGGCGCCGCGAGCCTGGGGGAGAGCGACCACTAGACCGGTGCCCGCCGGGACCACCTGCGGGTGGGCCGAGTCCCGGCGGGCACCCAGGAGCACCGTGCGCACGAGGAGGTGAGGACGGACGCAGTACCGGTGGACGGCCCTGGCCGCCGCCGAGGACGACGATCGACTTTCAAAGGAGAAAGCTGTGACCGTACGACACCGAAGGAGACGGGCAGGGGTGAGCGCGCTCCTGGCGCTGACCCTCGCGGCCCCGACCCTGGCACTGACGGCGACACCCGCCGCCGCCCACGACGAGTTCTCCGTGCTCGTCTTCTCCAAGACCGCCGGTTTCCGGCACGACGCGATCCCGGCCGGGATCGCGACCATCAAGCAGCTCGGCGTGGACAACCACTTCGCCGTGACCGCGACCGAGGACGCCGGGGCGTTCACCGAGGCGAACCTCGCGGGCTACGACGCCGTCGTCTGGCTCTCGACGACCGGCGACGTGCTCAACGCCGACCAGCAGGCCGCGTTCGAGGCGTACATCGCGGACGGCGGCGGCTACGCGGGCGTGCACGCGGCGTCCGACACCGAGTACGACTGGCCCTGGTACGGCGAGCTCGTGGGCGCGTACTTCTCGGCCCACCCGCAGAACCAGACCGCGACCGTCGTGGTCGCGGACAAGGACCACCCCTCGACCGCGCACCTGCCGGCCTCGTGGGAGCGGTACGACGAGTGGTACAACTTCCGCGAGAACCCGCGCGGGGACGTGCACGTGCTCGCGACCCTCGACGAGGCGAGCTACTCACCGGGCGGCGGGGCCATGGGCGCCGACCACCCGACGGCCTGGTGCCAGGACGTGGCCGGCGGCCGCTCCTGGTACACGGGCGGCGGCCACACGCAGGAGTCGTACAGCGACCCGGCGTTCGTCCAGCACCTCCTGGGCGGCATCCAGACCGCCGCGGGGGCGGTCGACGCCGAGTGCGGCGCGACCGTCGAGAGCTCGTACGAGCAGATCACGCTCGCGAAGGGCGCCGAGAAGACCGGCGAGCCCATCGCGCTCGCGGTCCTGCCGGAGGGCGACGTCCTGCACACCTCGCGCGACGGCCGGGTCTGGTACACGACCGCGGGCGCGACGACCTCGCTCGCGGGCACCATCCCGGTGTACTCGCACGACGAGGACGGGCTGCAGGGGGTCGCGATCGACCCGGACTTCGCCGAGAACCGCTGGGTCTACCTCTACTACGCCCCGCGGCTCAGCACTCCCGCGGGCGACGCCCCGGAGAACGGGACCGGTCCCGAGTCGTTCGCGGCCTTCGACGGCTACAACCAGCTCTCGCGCTTCACGCTGACCGACCAGAACACGATCGACCTGGCGAGCGAGAAGAAGATCCTCGAGGTCGAGGCCTCGCGCGGCACGTGCTGCCACGCCGGTGGTGAGATCGACTTCGACGCCGAGGGCAACCTCTACCTGTCGACGGGTGACGACACGAACCCGTTCGCCTCGGACGGCTACACGCCGATCGACGAGCGGGCGACGCGCAACCCTGCCTACGACGCGCAGCGCTCGTCAGGCAACACCAACGACCTGCGCGGCAAGCTCCTGCGCATCACCATGA
>NZ_JBHXBO010000375.1:0-2623 GCF_042726775.1 Oerskovia sp. NPDC060287 | reverse complement strand
CCCTCACCGAGGGCGCAGAGGACTCGGGCATCGCCCGTCGTGGCGTGCTCAAGGGTGCCGTCGTGACGGCCCTCGCGCTGTTCCCCCTCGCGATCGCTGTTCCCCTCGTGGCAGAGGTGGGTGGAGACTGGAACGTCAGCAAGTTCCGTCACACCCTCTGGAAGCCCAAGATGCGCCTCGCGCTCGACCCGTCGGGCCGCCCGATCAAGGCCGAGGACGTCACGATCGGCAGCGCCTTCCACGTGATCCCGGACGTGTCCGAGGAGGTGCGCAACTCCCACGAGTGGATCTCGGAGAAGGCCAAGGCGATCGTCCTGATGGTCCGCCTCGACCCGCGTGACCTCAAGGAGGCCCCGGACCGCAAGGACTGGTCGTACGACGGCATCGTCGCGTACTCCAAGGTCTGCACCCACGTCGGCTGCCCCGTCGCGCTCTACGAGCAGCAGACGCACCACCTGCTGTGCCCGTGCCACCAGTCGACCTTCGACGTCGCCGACGGCGCCAAGGTCGTCTTCGGCCCGGCCAAGAGGCCGCTCCCGCAGCTGCCGATCACCGTTGACGACGAGGGCTACCTGGTTGCGCAGAGCGACTTCCACGAGCCCGTCGGACCGAGCTACTGGGAGCGCCTGAAGTGAGCACCAGCACCGCGGGACCCGCTGAAGCGACCGCAGACTACCTGGACCAGCGCACCGGCATCGCCGGAGCCGTGAAGGAGTTCGCCCGGAAGGTCTTCCCCGACCACTGGTCGTTCCTCCTGGGTGAGATCGCCCTCTACTCGTTCGTCGTCCTGATCATCTCGGGATTCTTCCTGACGATGTTCTTCGTGCCGAGCATGGGCCTGGTCACGTACCACGGTGAGCCCGCGTCGATGAACGGCGTGCTCATGTCCGAGGCCTTCGCCTCGACGCTGCACACCTCGTTCGAGGTGCGTGGCGGCCTGCTCATGCGTCAGATCCACCACTGGTCCGCGCTGCTCTTCATGGCCGCGATCGTGACCCACATGATGCGCGTGTTCTTCACCGGCGCGTTCCGCAAGCCCCGTGAGCTCAACTGGATGGTCGGGTTCCTCCTGATGATCATGGGCCTGCTCGCGGGCTTCACGGGCTACTCGCTGCCGGACGACGTCCTGTCCGGCAACGGCCTGCGCATCACCGACGGCGTCGTCAAGTCGATCCCGGTCATCGGGTCGTACCTGTCGTACTTCATCTTCGGTGGCGAGTTCCCTGGCGAGCACATCATCCCGAGGCTCTTCACGCTCCACATCCTCGTGGTCCCGGGCCTCATCCTGGCGCTCGTCGCCCTCCACCTGTTCTTCGTGGTGCTGCACAAGCACACCCAGTACCCGGGTGGCGGCCGCACCAACGGCAACGTCGTGGGCTTCCCGCTCTTCCCCGTGTACGTCGCCAAGGCCGGTGGCTTCTTCTTCGTGGTGTTCGGCGTCATCGCCGCCATGGGCGCCACGATGGCGATCAACAACGTGTGGAACTACGGACCGTACGACCCCTCCCCCGTGTCGGCGGGCGCCCAGCCCGACTGGTACATGCTCTTCCTCGAGGGTTCGCTACGACTCATGCCCGGGCAGACCGAGTACGTGATCGCGGGCTACACGCTCTCGCTCAACATCCTCATCCCGGCGGTCGTGATCCCGGGCCTGCTGTTCACGTTCCTCGCGGTCTACCCGTTCCTCGAGGCCGCGGTGACCAAGGACAAGCGCGAGCACCACGTGCTCGACCGCCCGCGCAACGTCCCGGTCCGCACCGGGCTCGGTGTCGCGTTCCTGACGGCGTTCATCATCCTGGCCCTGGCCGGTTCGAACGACCTCATCGCGACGCACTTCCACCTGTCGATCAACGCGATCACGTGGGTGTTCCGAGTACTCCTCTTCGTCGGTCCGGTGATCGCCTTCTGGATCACCAAGCGCATCTGCCTCGGGCTCCAGCGCAAGGACCGCGAGCTCGTCCTGCACGGCCACGAGACCGGCCGCATCGTGCGCTTCGCGCACGGTGAGTACATCGAGGTCCACCGTCCGCTCGACGAGCAGGAGCGCTGGCTCCGTGTGAACTACACGGCGCACGCCCCGCTCGAGATCGACCCGGCGACCGACTCGCGCGGCGTCCGCCGCAAGGGCTACAAGAAGGACCGTCGACTCCAGCGTCTGTCGCAGTTCTTCTACGAGGACCGGGTCGAGCCCGTGACCCCGTCGGAGCTCGCGGCGTCGCACTCGCACGGTGAGCACGACGCCCTGGGCGCCGCGGACACGACGCAGGCCGTCGAGTCCGGGTCGGCCGTGGGTGGCGGCAGCCACATCGTCAGCCCCGACGACACCGGGGCCGGCAGCACCAAGCACTGACCCGCTCCCCTGCGGAGCACCAGAAGACCCGTGAGACTGCTCGGCCTCGGCCGGAACAATCTCACGGGTCTTCTGCGTTCCACCGGTGTCGCGTTCGATCACATTTGCCGTTCTCGAGCGCGTTCGTCAAAGATGTCGCTCTACTCCGGCGCGGCACACGATCCAGGAGGCATTCCGGCATGGCTGTCTACACCCTTCCCGAGCTGTCGTACGACTACGGCGCACTCGAGCCCCACATCTCCGGCCGCATCATGGAGCTCCACCACTCCAAGC
>NZ_JBHXBO010000374.1:0-2624 GCF_042726775.1 Oerskovia sp. NPDC060287 | reverse complement strand
GGGCCCGGACGGGGCGGCCGGCAGGGGCGCACCGCCTAGACTCGCCCCATGCGTGTGCTCTTCGCCGGAACCCCGGAAGCGGCCGTCCCGGCCCTCGATGCCCTGATCGACTCCCGGCACGAGGTGGTCGCTGTCCTGACCCGTGCCGACGCGCCCTCGGGTCGCGGCCGCAGGCTGACCCCCAGTCCCGTGCGGGTGCGGGCAGAGGAGGCCGGGATCCCGGTCATCACCGACGTGCCCCGCGGTGCGGAGTTCGTCGCCCGGCTCGAGGCCCTCGAGATCGACTGCGCGCCCGTCGTGGCGTACGGGCAGATCCTGCGCCGCGAGGTGCTCGACGTGCCCCGCTACGGGTGGGTCAACCTGCACTTCTCGGTGCTGCCCGCCTGGCGCGGCGCGGCCCCCGTGCAGCGCGCGATCATCGCGGGCGACGAGGTCACCGGCGCCACGACCTTCCTGCTCGAGGAGGGCCTGGACACCGGCCCCGTGCTGGGCACCGCGACCGAGACCATCCGCCCCCGCGACACCTCGGGCGACCTCCTGGGGCGCCTCGCGACCTCGGGAGCCGGCCTGCTCGTGGCGACCCTCGACGCGATCGAGGACGGTGTGGCGTCCCCGGTCGCCCAGCCGGCCGAGGGGGTCAGCATCGCCGCGAAGCTCGTCCCGGAGGACGCGCACGTGCGCTGGGCCCACCCGGCGCTCGCGATCGACCGCCAGGTGCGCGGCTGCACGCCCGCGCCCGGCGCCTGGACCACGCTACCCGACGGCGCCCGCCTGGGCCTGGGTCCCGTCACGCCGCGCCCCGACGTGGACGACCTGGCCCCCGGGGAGCTGCGCGCCGGCAAGCGTGAGGTCCTCGTGGGCACCGGCACGCACGCGGTCGCGCTCGGCGAGGTCGCCCCCGTGGGCAAGAAGCACATGGCCGCGACCGACTGGGCCCGCGGCGCCCGCCTGGGCGACCACGTCGTCCTCGGGACCCCCGACGACACGAAGGACCACGCATGAGCGGCGAGGCACGCACCCACGGAAGCCCCCAGCGCGGCGGCGGCGACCGCCGCGACGCCCAGGGCCGCGAGCGCGGCGCGGCGCGCGCCCGGGGCGCGGGCCAACGGTCCGAGTCGGCGCCCTCCCAGCGCGCCAAGGTGACCGACCCCGCGCGCAACGTCGCGTTCGACGTCCTGCAGGAGGTCGCGTCCTCCGACGCCTACGCGAACCTCGTCCTGCCGCCCCTGCTGCGCGCGCGCGGCATCCGCGGTCGCGACGCAGCCTTCGCGACCGAGCTCGCCTACGGCACCCTGCGCCTGCGCGGGCGCTACGACGCGATCGTCTCCCGGTGCGTGGACCGTCCCCTCGACCAGGTCGACCCGAACGTGCTCGACCTGCTGCGCCTGGGCGCCCACCAGCTCCTGGGCATGCGCGTGGCCCAGCACGCGGCCGTCTCGGAGACCGTGGGCCTGGCCCGCGCCCGCGCCGGCGCCGGCAGCGCCCAGTTCGTCAACGCGGTCCTGCGCAAGATCTCGCGCTCGACCCTCGAGGAGTGGCTCGAGGTCATCTCTGCCGACGCGCCCGACGACGTCACGCGCCTCGCGATCACCCAGTCCCACCCCGTGTGGATCGCGCGTGCGATGCGCGAGGCCCTGGTCGGCACGGGACGCTCGGCGGACGACCTGGCCGAGCTCCTCGAGGCCGACAACACCGCCCCCCGGGTGACCCTCGTGGCGCGCCCCGGCCTGGTCAGCCGCGAGCGCCTCGCGGGCGAGGTCACGCACGACGTGCGCGGGGACGCCACCACGGACCCCGGCCGCTGGGCCCCCACGGCCTTGGTGCTGTCCGGCTCGGACCCGGCCGCGATCCCTGCGGTCCGTCACGGCGCCGCAGGTGTCCAGGACGAGGGCAGCCAGCTCGTGACGCTCGCGTTCGCGGCAGCGCCCACGCTGCCCGCCGCACACTCGACGCCCACGGCGGGCGCCCTGTCCGACCGTGCGGCGAACCCCGACGAGCGCTGGCTCGACCTGTGCGCGGGCCCCGGCGGCAAGGCGGCGCTCCTGGCGTCCCTCGCGGGCGAGCAGGGCGCACGCATCGTGGCGAACGAGGTCGCCCCGCACCGCGCCCGCCTGGTCGAGCAGGCGCTCGCGGCCGTGCCCGCGGACGCGGTCGAGCGCGTGCAGGTGGGCGACGGGCGCCAGGTGGGGGTCGAGGAGCCCGGCGCGTACGACCGCGTCCTGGTCGACGCCCCCTGCACCGGGCTGGGGGCGCTGCGCCGGCGCCCCGAGTCGCGCTGGCGCCGCACCCCGGGGGACATCGCGACCCTCACGACGCTGCAGCGCGAGCTGCTCGGCTCGGCCCTGGACGCCGTGCGCCCCGGCGGCGTCGTCGGGTACGTCACGTGCTCCCCGCACCTCGCGGAGACCCAGCTCGTGGTCAAGGACGTCCTGGCCGGGCGCGACGACGTCGAGGTCCTCGACGCGGCCGCGGCCGTGCGGCAGGTCGCGGGGGACGACATCCCCCTCGCCGACCGCACCGACGTCCAGCTGTGGCCGCACGTCCACGGGACCGACGCGATGCACCTGACGCTGCTGCGCCGTCGGGCCTGAGCACCTGCCGTCCGCGGCCGGGTCGGGTGGCCC
>NZ_JBHXBO010000373.1:0-2628 GCF_042726775.1 Oerskovia sp. NPDC060287 | reverse complement strand
CCACAACCCCGTTCTCGGCAGCTGAGGGCGACTCAGCCCAGCGTCACGACGACCGTGACCTCGGAGCCCTCCGGCTGGACCGGGATCGGCTGCGTCGGGTCGAGCTCGACGCCGTCGAGCGTCACCGACCGCACGCCCTTCGACACGTGGTCGGGGTTGCGGACCTCGATCTCGTAGACCGCGCCACGCCACTCACGGCGCACCTCGAAACCGTCCCAGTCCTTGGGGATCGACGGGTCCACGACCAGACCGTCGAGGGCCAGGCGCACACCGAGGATGTACTTGGTGGCCGCCGTGTACATCCAGCCCGCGGTGCCCGTGAGCCACGGGTTCTGCGCCTTGCCGAACCACTCGTGGTCGCGGCCGTACAGGAACTGCACGTAGGCGTAGGGCTCGGCCCCGCGGACCTCGATGTTGTCGTTCTGGTTGTACGGCAGGATCGCGTCGTAGAACTGCACGGCCTCGTCGCCGCGGCCCAGCATGGCCTCGGCGATGATGGGCCACGCGTTCGGGTGCGAGAAGATCGCCGCGTTCTCCTTGATGCCCGGGTACACGCGCGTCACGAACCCGACCGTGTCGTCGACCTTGGTGAACGCCGGCCAGTTCAGGTGGTTGCCGTACTCCGAGCCCAGGAGCTCGCGCACCGAGTCCATCGACGCCTCGCCACGCTCCTGGGTGGTGATGCCCGCGATGACGGGCCACGCCTGGTGCTCGAGGAAGATCTTGCCCTCGTCGTTGTCGTTCGAGCCGATCTTCACGCCGTCGCGCGTGTAGCCGCGGATCCACCAGGCGCCGTCCCACAGCTGGGAGTCCGCGACCTTCGCGATGCGCTCGAGCTCGGCCTCGTACTTGGCGACGTCCGCTGCCGCGCTCTCGTCCCCGGCCGCAGCACGGTGCCGTGCGAGCTCCAGGAACGCCTGGATGGCCCACGCGTGCAGGAACGTCACGAGCGAGGTCTCGCCGCCACCCAGGTTGAGGCAGTCGTTCCAGTCGGCGCGCAGACCCAGGGCCACGCCGTTCTGACCGACCTGCTGGCTCGAGAAGTCGAGCGCGCGCGTGAGGTGCTCGTACACCGTGGCGGGCGTGCCCTCGGCGAACGGGATCACCTCGTCGAGGAACTCCAGGCGACCGGTCTCCTTGACGAACTCGACGACCGACGGCACGAGCCACAGGTGGTCGTCCGAGCACGTGTCCTCGAGACCGTGGATGAGGTCCTTGGGGTCCGGCGTCGGGACGATCGTCGGGGACGGGACGTTCGGCAGCTTGGGCGCGTCCGGGTCGAACGCCTTGGGCTCGAACAGGTGCAGGCCGTAGCCGGCCTCCGTCTGGGCCCGCAGGAGCTCGACGATGCGCTGGTGCGTCTTGGTCGGGTTGGTGTGGATGACGCTCATGACGTCCTGGGCCGTGTCGCGGAATCCCAGGCCGCTGCGTCCGCCGACCTCGACGAACGACGCGAAGCGCGACCACACGACGCAGGTCTCCGCCTGGAGCAGCGTCCACGAGTTGATCATCGTGTTCATGCCCTCGTGGGGCGTGCGGATGCGCAGCTTGTCCTGCTTGGCCTTCCAGTAGGCGGCCAGGCGGGCGCGCTCGGTGTCGACCGTCGCGACGTCCGCGTACTTGGCCTGCATCGCCCGGCCGGCCTCGGCGCGCGAGCCGTAGCCGAGCATGTAGACGAGCCGCTTGGTCTCCCCCGGCTGGAGCGTGATCTTGTGCTGGAGCGCACCGCAGTGGTTCTGCGTCGTCGCGCTCTCGTTCGAGCCGTGCCCGCGCTCGATCGCGATCGGGTTGGCCTCGGACCGGTAGGGGCCGATGAAGTTGTCGCGCAGCGAGTCGTACGACGACGGCGTCTCGCTCGACGCGAAGTAGTGGAACGTCCACGGCTCGTAGTACGCGTCGTACTCGATGATGCCGTCCTCGTAGGACGACCCCGTCGAGTAGAGCGACATCTGGAGGTTCTGGTTGTCGATCGTGATCGTGTGGAAGGAGAACTCCACGTACGACCCGACGGTCAGCTCACGGACCTCGTCGGTGGTGTTGGTCAGGCGCACGTCCCAGATCTCGACGTCGTCGTCGAGGGGGATGAAGATCGTCTGCTGGGCGTCGATGCCCTTGTACTGCGCCTCGAACGTCGAGTAGCTCAGGCCGTGGCGCGTCGTCCACCGACCGGCACCGCCCGCAGGGTCGATCAGGTCGCCGTCGGCCGCGAGCGGCTTGCCCACCGGCTGCCACGACACCGACCAGTAGTCGCCGTCGGCCTCGTCGCGCAGGTAGACGTAGTGCCCCGGGCGGTCGAGCGGGACGCCGTTCTGGCGGAACCGCGAGATGCGGCCGGTCTGCGCCGACTTGTAGTACGAGTATCCGCCGCCGTTGTGCGAGAGCACGGTGCAGAAGTCCTTGGTGCCCAGGTAGTTCGTCCACGAGACGGGGACGTCGGGGCGCTCGATGACGTACTCGTCGCGAGCTGTGTCGAAATGGCCGTAACGCATCGTCGGGTCGGTTCCTGTCGGTGAGGTGGGGTGGGAGGTGGTGAGGTGGGCCGGTCCGCGGCGCGTCGTGGCGCCGCGGACCTGTGTCCGAGCCACCCAGGTCGCGGGGCCCGGGGGGGGGGTGGCTCAGACGCCCCCA
>NZ_JBHXBO010000372.1:0-2660 GCF_042726775.1 Oerskovia sp. NPDC060287 | reverse complement strand
GAGCGACGGATGGTCGCCCCGTCCTGCCCGGCGGTCAGCTCACCCTCGGGCGAGCCCGAGGGGACGAGCGGAAGGTTCCAGGGCACGTCAGGCGTCGTCCCCGGCCGGTGCCTCGGCGTCGGCGGGCGCGTCGGTCTCCTCGACGACCGCGTGCAGCGACAGCTTGCCGCGCGGGTCGATCTCGCCGATCTCGACCTGGACCTTCTGGCCGATGGACAGCACGTCCTCGACGTTCTCCACGCGCTTGCCACCGACGAGCTTGCGGATCTGGCTGATGTGCAGCAGACCGTCCTTGCCCGGGGACAGCGAGATGAAGGCGCCGAACGACGTGGTCTTGACGACCGTGCCGACGAAGCGCTCGCCGATCTCGGGGACGTGCGGGTTGGCGATCGCGTTGATCGCCGCGCGGGCGGCCTCTGCGGAGGGGCCGTCGGTGGCACCGATGTACACGGTGCCGTCGTCCTCGATGGAGATGTCCGCGCCCGTCTCCTCCTGGATCTGGTTGATCATCTTGCCCTTCGGGCCGATGACCTCGCCGATCTTGTCCACGGGGACCTTGACCGCGATGACGCGAGGAGCGTTGGGGCTCATCTCGTCGGGCACGTCGATGGCCTCGTTGAGGACCTCGAGGATGGTCAGGCGAGCGTCGCGGGCCTGGGTCAGCGCGCCGGCCAGGACCGAGGCGGGGATGCCGTCGAGCTTGGTGTCGAGCTGGATGGCCGTGATGAACTCACGCGTGCCGGCGACCTTGAAGTCCATGTCGCCGAAAGCGTCCTCGGCACCGAGGATGTCGGTGAGCGCCGCGTAACGGGTCTCACCGTCCACGGTGTCGGAGACGAGGCCCATCGCGATGCCCGCGACCGCTGCACGCAGCGGCACACCGGCGTTGAGGAGCGAGAGGGTCGAGGCGCACACGGAGCCCATCGAGGTCGAGCCGTTGGACCCGAGGGCCTCGGAGACCTGACGGATCGCGTAGGGGAACTCCTCGCGGCTCGGGAGCACCGGGACGATCGCGCGCTCGGCGAGTGCGCCGTGCCCGATCTCGCGACGCTTCGGGCTGCCCACGCGGCCGGTCTCGCCGGTCGAGTAGGGCGGGAAGTTGTAGTTGTGCATGTAGCGCTTGCGCGTCTCCGGGGAGAGCGTGTCGAGCTGCTGCTCCATGCGGAGCATGTTCAGCGTGGTGACACCCAGGATCTGGGTCTCGCCGCGCTCGAAGATCGCCGAGCCGTGGACGCGGGGAAGGACCTCGACCTCGGCGGACAGGGTGCGGATGTCCGCGAGCCCACGGCCGTCGATGCGGAAGCCGTCCGTGAGGATGCGCGCGCGGATGAGCTTCTTCTGCACCGCGCGGTACGCGGCGGAGATCTCCTTCTCGCGGCCCGCGAAGTCACCGGCGAGCTCGGCCTGGACCTCGGCCTTGATCTCGTCGAGACGGTTCTCGCGGTCCTGCTTGTCCGCGATGCTCAGGGCCTCGCCCAGGCGGGCCGACGCGGCGGCCTCGACCGCGGCGTAGGTGTCGTCCTGGTAGTCCGGGAACGTCGGGAAGTCCTGCACGGGCTTGGCGGCCTTGGCCGCGAGCTCCTGCTGCGCCTCGACGAGCACGCGGATGAAGGGCTTGGCGGCCTCGAGGCCCTCGGCGACGACCTCTTCGGTCGGGGCGCCGACGCCCTCGTTCTTGATGAGGTTCCAGGAACCCTCGGTGGCCTCTGCCTCGACCATGGTGATCGCGACGTCGTCACCCACGACACGGCCGGCGACGACCATGTCGAAGACGGCGCGCTCCTTGTCGGAGTACTTGGGGAACGCGACCCACTGGCCGTCGATCAGGGCGACGCGGACGGCGCCGATCGGGCCGGAGAACGGCAGGCCGGACAGCTGCGTCGAGATCGACGCGGCGTTGATGGCCAGGGTGTCGTACGCGTCGTCCGGGTGGATCGCGAGCACGGTGATGACGACCTGGACCTCGTTGCGCAGGCCCTTGACGAACAGGGGGCGCAGCGGGCGGTCGATCAGGCGGCAGGCCAGGATCGCCTCGGTCGAGGGGCGACCCTCACGACGGAAGAACGAACCGGGGATCTTGCCGGCGGCGTACTGCCGCTCCTCGACGTCCACCGTCAGGGGGAAGAAGTCGAACTGGTCCTTGGGGTGCTTGCCGGCCGTCGTGGTCGACAGCAGCATGGTCTCGCCGTCCAGGTAGGCGGCTGCGGAGCCACCGGCCTGACGCGCGAGGCGTCCGGTCTCGAACCGGACGGTACGGGTTCCGAAGCGACCGTTGTCGATCGTTGCTTCGGTGAATTCGATCTCGGGACCCTCCACGGGTGCCCTCCTCACTCTCGAAGTGCCGCCTTCGGTGCCTGTCGAGGGTGCATCCACTCGACGCTCGGCGGTCTTCGATCGAGGCTCACGGTCTTCCCGCTCGAGGCGGGTTCCGGGGGCCACTACCGAGGACCGAACGAAAGGCTGGCGGCGTGGGTTTCTTACGGGTACATCACACCGGACCAGCCCGGTCCCTGGTGGGACCGGGCTGAGTCAGGGGGTGTCAGCGACGCAGACCGAGGCGCTCGATGAGGCTGCGGTAGCGGTTGATGTCGACCTTCTGCAGGTAGCCGAGGAGACGGCGACGCTGGCCGACGAGGAGAAGCAGGCCACGACGGCTGTGG
>NZ_JBHXBO010000371.1:0-2685 GCF_042726775.1 Oerskovia sp. NPDC060287 | reverse complement strand
TACTGCCCTGGAGACGGGGTGGGAGAGTAGGTCGCCGCCGGACAACCATTCACCAAAGGCCCACCCCACACGGGGTGGGCCTTTGGCATACCCCCGCACATCCCGGCCACGCCGGCACCGCACGGCCCTCTGCACCACGCGGCCCTCTGAACCACACGGTCCTCTGGACCGCCAGCCCGTACACCCAGCCCCGAGCACACCTGTGCCCGGGGCATTCCTGTACCCAGGGCTCCGTCGTCAGTACTGCACCGGGCCATACCGCGCTCACCTTCTGACAGCATCACCGCCACCCCTACCGGCAGAGTGTCGGTGTCTGAGGGTGCACTATTCATCCCTGCCGCTCCGTTCATCGCTCGTTGCGGTGCACGCCGCGAGGTAGTCGGCCCAGCCGGTCTGGGAGTGGACGGCCCATTTCGCGGCGGTGCTCTGGCTTAGTCCATGCCTGCCAACTCTCCAGCCCGGGCCTCCGACACCGAGACCGCACCGACGCCCGACTGCGAACCGCCGCGTACTAGCTTTCATGTGGCTCAGGCCGCTGGGGTTGAACGATTACGGCGCGCATGCCAGGATCTGCACGTCTGCAGCGCCATCGAGGGGGTGCGTCCGAAGTATGGCAAAGGGTCCTTCCACCCTGCGCATCGTCGCGCTTCTGTGCGTTCTTGTGATGGCCTCGGCTTGCAGTGGCGAGGAACCGCCGGCGCCGAGGGCGACGTCTATCGCGATCGACGCCTTTCTTTCGAGCGAGTCGACACTGGAGCCTCCGCCGGAGGGCACGAGTCAGGTTCTGATCGACGCATCCGCGCACCCGCCGCAGCTCACCGTGACGCTCTGGGGAAGCACGAGCTGCCCCGCGTTCCCCACGGCGATCGAATGGGCGAACTCCAGCACGCTCGAGATCACCATGCGGGCCCCTGACGGGTCTCAGGGCTGCACCGCTGACCTTTCCCCCTACAGCCACGTGATCGTCCTGCCGGAGGGAGGAGACGCCTCAAGCGTGAAGTTCGCACGGATCGCCGACGAGAGAATCCCAGTTGCTTTCCAGGAGGACCAGTGAACTGCACGTTCTTGCGAGTCTCTACCGTAGCGATCGCCGCAACACTGTTCGGCGGGAGCGCAACCTTGTCCGCGGCAGACTAACTCCCGGATGTCACGGTCGTACCCGACGCCGAGGTCCTCGCCGGCCCCGACTCAGGCATCGACCCGAACCGGCTCGAAGATCTCCTCACGCACGAGCCCATCGCCGAGGAGCTGGCGAACACGATCGAGACGATTCAACGCACCTAAGGTGAGGCCGACAGGTTCGGCACGGTGGCGTTGATCGAGGATCGTCAGCGCAACTCGGTGACCTGGTACGGCGACGTCCCTGCAGACATCGTGTCCGCCCCCGCCGCTGTGCCCGGCGATCTTTCACCGGCACTTCACCCCGACCAGCGAGTTGCATCAGACTCGAGTACCGCGCACTTGACCATGTGTCAGAACTGGCACCTGGCCATACCCCGCTCATCTTCTGACAACCCTCCTGGGAGTCGACCTGCCGACACCGAGTGGAGCACGCTGACATCGATGTCCGGGGTGACCGACAGGGTCCTCGAGAGCCCTCGCGATCGGGCAAGGACATCGCCAGACTCGCGTCCTCCGGGGAGCCTCGTGACGGAGCGGATCCGGGCGTTCGAGGCGAACGGTCCTTGGCACGTGCGCGACGACCGACCTGGTGCCTGTCCTCGAGCTACAGGATGCGTCGGAAGAACACCGCGGGCTCGGCCACCTCGAGCGACTCCAGCTCCGCCACGAGGCGGATGAAGTGCTCGGTCTGCGTGTGAGCCCTCAGGTGATCGCGGGACTCCCACTCCTCGGTGAGGAGCAGCGAGGTCGGGTGGTCCTCCAGCTGCAGGAGCTCGTACGAGAGACAGCCTGGCTCGCGCCGGGTGGCGGCGACCAGCTCCTCATAGACCGCAAGTGCTCGAGGAAGATCGGCCTCCTGCACCATGCAGGGGACGTGTACGCGGATCAAGGAGTCTCCTCGAGGGGGAAGGGGGAAGGGGGTGGCGTGCGGGCGGACGACCTCGTCCTGCGTGGTGTCCCGCGGTCCGCCCACGGATGCACGGCGGCCGCCCGGGACGCCCGCCCGGTCGACCGTACTCGCAACCACAGCGCGCCGGCGCCCCGGTGCCATCAGTCGACAACGAGACGTCCACAGGTCGGCACTCATGGACCCGTGCTGCGGGCCGCGGGGGACCGCAGCACCCTGAGACCTCTCGTCAGCCCGGGGTCAGCCGGTGGTCGGCCCATGGCGGCACCCGAAGCGCGGGACCCCGGCACGAGGACGCGGTGACCGGGGTCACCCCGAGCGGGTTTGACCAGAGGGAGGTCCCCCAGTAATGTTCTCTGAGTCAGCCCGGCAGGGAGGAACAGACACCACTGCGAAGCTCCTCGGAGCCGCCGCGAAGTGGCTGGATCCCCCGGGTGAGCCAAACTTCCTTGAGACTTCTGAGGACATTCGTGTCCTCGAGGAGTAGGGAATGTGGCCGACTTGGAAGGCTCACTTCACAAGAAATCATGAAGTTGGAAAGCCCCGGAGAGTCTGATAAGATTAAGAAGTTGCCCCGAGTGAAGGCCTGGAAACGGGTTGGAGTCGGTGCGTGTCGGTTGCTTGAGAACTCAACAGTGTGCTTGATAGTTAATGCC
>NZ_JBHXBO010000370.1:0-2696 GCF_042726775.1 Oerskovia sp. NPDC060287 | reverse complement strand
CCCTGCTGATCAGCCTTCGAGCAGGTCCGCCTTGCCCTCCTCGTACGGGCCGGACAGACCGTCGAGCACCTCGGCCGGGGTCTTGGACTTGTTGACGAGCGACTGGAGCTGGCTCACGAGCACGTCGTAGTAGCCGGCGACGGGCCAGTCGGGGTAGAACGCGAGGCCGTCGGCGGCCAGGATGTCGTTGAAGTTCTGGGTCAGCGCCTGGGTACGCTCGTCGGTGATCGCCGAGACGTCACCGGCGACGGGGAGGCCGCCCGCCTCGCCCAGGATGTTCTGCACCTCGGGGCGCAGCGTGATGTCGATGAACTCCTCGGCGAGCGACTTCGAGTCCGCGTTCGTCGGCACGACCCACAGGTTGCCCGACGATCCCACCTGGAGCGTGTTGCCCGGGAAGTTGAACTGACCCCAGTCGGCGTCCATCTCCTCGACGATGCGTCCGAACCACCACGAGCCGGAGACCATCATCGGGTAGGTGCCGTTGATGAACGAGACGCCCATGTCCTCGGCCGTCAGGGCTGCCGAGTCGGAGGCGATGTAGCCCTTGTCGATCCAGTCGGCCAGGGTCTCGGTGGCCTGGGTCATCTCGGGGCCCTGGAAGTCGACGTCACCGTCGAAGAGCTGGTAGGCGTCGACGAACTCCTGGTCGGCGTTGGCGAGGACCAGCTCGTACCAGAGCTGGCCGAGCGGGTACTCCGCGCCGGCCTCGGCGAGCGGCGTGATGCCCGCGGCCTGGAAGGTCGCCATCGCGGCCTCGAGCTCGGCGAGCGTCGTGGGGATCTCGAGCCCGTGCTGCGCGAACATGTCCTTGTTGTAGTAGACGCCGACGAACTCGCCGTAGTTCGGGACCCCGTACCAGTCGCCCGATCCCATGAGGCCGTTCTCGTCGTACGTCGCGGTCGTCTGGAGCGAGCCGCTGAGCGTGGTGTCCCAGCCCCGCTCCTTCGCCGCGTCGGTCAGCGGCGTGAGCAGCCCCTGCGAGGCGAGCTGGCCCGCGGTCGCGTTGCCCTTGTTGTACTCCATGACGTCGGGCACGTCGTCGCCCGTGAGAACGATCTTGGCGTTCTTCTGGATCTGCTCGAACGTCTGCTTCTCGACGACCACCTCGACGTCGGGGTTCTCGTCCTCGAAGATCTCGATCGCCTTGGCCCAGGCCTGCCCCATGGCCGACTCGTCGGACTCGTAGTGCCAGATCGTGAGGGTCTTGTCGTCGGAGTCCCCTCCGCTGCCCCCTCCTCCGGCACACCCGGCCAGGGCGAGTGGGAGCGCTACCAAGGCAGCGACAAGAGGCTTCCGTGCACGCAACATGACTTTCTCCTCATCATTGAGCGTCGGCGTCGGCGCCGATCGTCTGGTCCTGCACCGGCGAAGCCGGCGGTCGTGCCCCTCGGCGACAGCCGAGGGTGTGACCCCGTCCCGCTGGTCGGGCTGGGGGGTCGGGGTCGAGCACCCGGGGTCAGGTGCCTCGGACAGGGGCGGGACCGACGCTCGCGCCGGCCTCGAGGTCGCACGTGACCAGGACGGGCGCGTAAGCCCGGCCGGCATCGTCGATCCGTGCGACCAAGGACTGCACCCCGAGGCGTCCGAGCTCGGCGCCCGGTGCGTGCATGGTGGTCAGGGGGGGCGTGCTCATCGCCCCCACCCCGGGTGAGCTCACGATCCCCAGCACCGAGACGTCGGCCGGGACCGCGAGACCTCGTGCCTGCAGGCCGGACAGGACACCGAACGTCGCGATCTCGTTCATCGTGACGAACGCGGTGAGCGACGGGTCCTGCTCGAGCAGCTCACCGACCGCGGCACGCCCGGCCTCGGCCGTCTCGTCGCACCGGAGGTCGCGGCCCACGAGCCCGCGGCGCTCCATGGCCGCGACGAACCCCTCGCCTGCACGCAGGGTCGGACCGTAGCCCGCCGCGGCGCTCTCGGCCGAGTGGTTGATGAACGCGATGTGACGGTGCCCGAGCACGAAGAGGTGCTCGACCGCCGCCTCGGTCGTCGCGGCGAAGTCGATGTCGACGTACGGGCGCCCCTCCAGCTCTCGCGTCCGCCCGATCATCGTGTACGGCACACCTGCCTCGTGGAGCACCTCGACCCGTGGGTCGTCGAGACGGACCTCCATGAGAAGGACGCCGTCGGCCATCCCCTGCTGGGTCAGGTCGCGGATCCCTGTCGCCTCGTGCGCCGCGAAGGGCCAGAGCACCAGGTGGTAGCCGGCCTCGCGAGCAGCCGCGGCGGCCCCGGTGACGAACTCCGAGACCGTGCCTCCGATCCCCGTCTCGGTCGCGGGGAAGATCAGCGCGAGCACGTGGCTGCGGCGTGAGGCGAGCCCACGGGCCATGGCGTTGCGTCGGTAGCCGAGGTCGCTCATCGCCGCCTCGATCCGAGCGCGCGTCTCGTCGGAGATCTTGCGGGTCCCGTTGAGCGCGTACGACACCGTGCTGAGCGACACGTTCGCTCGGGCGGCCACGTCCTGCATCGTCACCATCTCGCCACCTCCTCGTGGTCGGCTCCCTCAGGGGAGAAATCTGTCGAAGCGCTTCGATGAATACGAGTATTGACTGAACTATTGCGATCCGTCAACCCTGCCCGTGACAGACCGACGGCCCGGCACCGGGAACGGTTTGCTTCGCCGGTGACCGGAAGGTGCGCGCCGTCGTTGATGACTGCCGCGCGCACGCGGGCCAGGATGTCGTCGC
>NZ_JBHXBO010000369.1:0-2713 GCF_042726775.1 Oerskovia sp. NPDC060287 | reverse complement strand
GGTCCTGTGCCTCTCGTCCGCCCCTTCGGCACGTCGCCCACCTTCCCCTGGGGCTGATGCCCGACGACGCGAGATGAGAACCTGTGGCTTTCTACGGTGCCGACGTCACGGCGCTCCGAACGCTCGGCAAGAGCTTCGACGAGGCGTCCGGGGACCTCGACGCGTTGCAGACGAAGATCTCGCAGCGGCTGGGTACCGTGGACTGGAAGGGACCCGACGCCGAGCAGTTCCGCGACCTGTGGTCCTCGCGGTGCGCCTCGGTGCTCACCACGACGCGCGACGCGCTGCGTGAGGCGGGCGCTGCGCTCGTGCGCAACGCCGACCACCAGGAGGTCACGAGCGAGGACGGTGGGTCCGGCGGGACGGCCTGGGGAGGCGGCACGCCGGGCGCGGGCGGCTCTGGCGGCGGGCCGGTCGTCGGCCCTGCGGGCCCGACGGTTCCAGGGTCCCCGTGGTGGTTGCACGGCTCGACGGGAGGTGCGCCCGGAGAGAAGGTCGACAACAGCGGCGTGTTCGACCCGCACCGGACGTATCGACCCACGTACGAGCTGTCCACGCTCGACGGTGAGCGGGTGGACGGCCCGCTGCTCGACGACAGGCGTCCTGTCGATGCCAAGGCCCACCTGGCCGGCGCGAACGCGTCCGGGGTCCTGGGTGCCCAGGGGCAGATGGACGGCTCCTTCGGTGAGTCGAGCGGCTTCCACGGCGACGGGTCGTTGGCCGGCTGGGCCGGAGCGCGGGCGGATGCCGGGGCGGGCGGGTACGTCGGCGCCGACGGGCTGGCGGTCGAGGGGCAGGCCGGGGTGGCCGTCGGGGCGGGCGGCAAGGCCGAGGGAGCCCTGGGCTACGGCATCTTCGCGGGGCACGCCGGCGCAGAGGCATTTGCGGGCGCGCGAGCGGGGGTCGACGCCGCGGCGTCGGTCGGGCCCGACGGCCTGGGCGTCGCCGTCGGTGCCGAGGCGTTCGCCGGTGCCGAGGCCAAGGTCGAGGCGTCTGTGGGGATCGAGGGTGCCCAGGTCGGCGCCGAGGCGACCGGCTACGCGGGGATCGGCGTGCGGGCCAACGTGGACGTCCGGGCGGGCTGGGAGCACACGGAGATCGACGTCGACCTCGGTGTCGCGCTCGGGCTCGGCGGCGGCGTCGGGCTGAAGGTCGACCTCGAGCCCAAGAAGCTCGTGGAGGGTCTGACCGACCTCCTGCCCTGGTGACCCGCCGGCGCACCGCGTGCTCCCCTGACGAGGGGCCCGAGCCGTCCGTGCGGTCCGGGTCGCCGAGGGCCTGACAGACTGACACCCCGTCCTGCCGTCGAGCACGACGGCGACAACCGACACGAAGGATGGTTCATGAGCACCGTGCTCTCCTACCCCAGCGCCGACTTCCCTGCTCCCGTCCGGGTCAGCATCGACTGCCCCGAGGGCTGGGCTCCGCTTCCCGAGGTCGCGCTCCCGCTCGCCCTGGCCAAGGTCGTGGCTCCCGGTGAGTTCCGGCCCAACGTCATCGTGGTCGTGTCGCGCACGCGCAAGCAGCTCACGCTCGAGAACGCCGTGAGCGAGGTCGTGACCAAGCTGACCGGGCTCGCCGGGTACGCCGAGCTGGGGCGCGAGGAGCGGGAGATCGCCGGACACCCGGGCTTCCGGATCGAGGGCGCTTTCACGGACGCAGAGGGAGGGACCCTGGTCCAGGCCGTCCGCACGACGATCGTCGACCGGGGCCCCGTCGTGGACCTGGTGCAGGTCACGGGCTCGTGCTCGGGAGCGCAGGCCGAGCGGCTGCTGGTCGAGATCCGGGCGATCCAGGAGAGCCTGAGGATCGAGGAGTGAGCACCCCTGTGCCGGCAGTCGGTCCTGCCGGGGTCGAGGACGTGGTCGCGGCGCTCCTGTCGCTCAACGCGGAGGACGTGCCCTACGAGGTCACGGCAGAACCGACCGACAAAGGTGCTGTCGTCACTGCGACCTGGAAGGGCTGGGACGTACGCTGGCAGTCCTTCTTCGGAGCCGGGGCGGTCACCAAGACCTTCCGGCTCGTGGTCACGCTCGACGGCCGTCGTGGGACCTATGCGTTCACCGAGCTGCACGGCTCGACCCGCAGGGCCGTAGCTGTCTCGGCCGGCGCCGTGCACGCCGAGGCGCGCAAGGACGGGTTCCGAGGGAAGACCTTCGGGGCACGGTCGCTGAAGGTCGTCGTCGCACCGCGGGTCACGGTGTCGGGCGAGCGAGGCTACGAGGTGTCGAACGTCGCGACACTGTCGTTCACACCGTCGACCATCAAGGTGCCGGTCTTCTCGACGTTGCGCTCGCTCGGGTGGCGTCCACGGTTCGACAACGGGTTCATGCGGCGGTTCGAGGGCTGACCCGGCGGTGCACGTCGCGTGGTGGGTCCGACCGCGGAACCACGTAACGATTGCTCAGATCGCAAGACGGGGTTCCATCAGGCGAGATCGCCTGTCAGTGTTGAGGTTCACCTCAGTCGTACAATCGAGTGGTTCTCCCGTTGGCGGCCGCGGACCTCACCCGGACAGCCCGCGTGACGGTCCGCCCATCTCCTGCGGTCCGTCCTCTCCCTCCTCGATCGGAAGGCGTTCTTTCCTGTGAGCAGCTCCCGTCCTTTGCGCGTCGCTATCGTCGGCGCTGGTCCTGCTGGTATCTATGCGGCGGACATTCTGTCGAAGACGGATGTCGAGGTGAGTATCGATCTGTTCGAGCGGTTGCCTGCG
>NZ_JBHXBO010000368.1:0-2778 GCF_042726775.1 Oerskovia sp. NPDC060287 | reverse complement strand
GCCCGCAGGAGCGGACCGGGCCTCGTCGTGCGTGCGGTGGGTCGGGTCAGGCCTTGGGGGCCGTGCCGTCCTCGTCCGACGAGTCCTTGCCGGTGCCGGCCTCGGGGGCCTCGGTCTCAGCGACCTCGGTGACCTCGACCTCGGTGACCTCGACGGTCTCCACGGCCTCGGGGACCTCGACGGCGGGCGACGCCGCCTCCTCGGCGACCACGGCGGCGGTCGGGGCAGCGGCGGGAGCGCCGGTCACGTCGGTCTCCTCCTCGACCACGAAGACCTCGTCCTCGGCCAGGAGGTCGTCCTGGACGGGCGCGAAGGCGAACGCGCGGTAGAACAGGGCCGCGATGGCCGCGCCGACGAGCGGGGCGACGATGAAGAGCCAGAGCTGGCTCAGGGCCCACGAGTCGGAGAAGATCGCGGCCGCGATCGAGCGGGCCGGGTTGAGCGAGCCGTTGGTGAACGGCGCGGCGATGAGGAGCAGCGTGGCGAGCGACAGGCCGATCGCGGTCGGTGCGAGCTTGGAGTTGGACCGCTTGTCCGTGACGCCGAGGATCACGCCGACGAAGATGGCCGTGACGACGACCTCGATGAGGAACGCCGAGAACCACTCGAACGAGAACGCGCCGCTGGTGCTCGCGGCGAGGGGCGAGTGCTCGCCGAACCCGTTGGCGGTGCCCGAGATGAAGGCCTGCTTGGTCGCGTCGGCGATCACGGCGTTCTGCTGGAGGATCGGGAGCGCTGCGCTGGGGAGCGTCGCGAAGAGGATCAGCGACGCGATGATGCCGCCGACGATCTGAGCGAGCCAGTAGGGCAGGACGTCGCGCCACGCGGTGCGCCCACCGATCGCGGCGCCGAGCGTCACGGCCGGGTTGAAGTGCCCGCCGGACACGTGGCCCACGGCGGCGATCGCCGCGAGGAGCGCGATACCGCCGGCGAGCGCGACCGGCAGGACCAGCCCGGCGCCCGTGAAGCGGCCGTAGAGCCCGACCCCGAGGATCGAGAGGACGAGGAAGAACGAACCGAAGGCTTCGGCGCCGAGCCGGGCGAGCAGGCTGGGTCCGACGACGACCGTCGCCTCTTCGACGACTACTGCGTCGGGTGCTGAAGTGTCCTGGGACATGATGTTCCTGTCTCGTGTGCGTGAGGGGTCCGGGAAGGCCGGACGTTCGGGATGAACAGCCGACGTCGGTGCAGAACCGGCATCTCGGTGGCATCCTGCCACCGATCTCTGGGAGTTTGCTGATGAGAACGTGACCAGTCTCACCTGCTGAACTCGAGCGCGCCAGAGGGCGGTGCGACGTCGCGGCGGTGGGAACCGCCGTCGGGCACGAGGCCGGTGCTCTTCGCGAGCCCCCGCCCGGACGAGAGGGGCCCGCGGAAAGTATCTTGATGTCGAGAAGTCGAGTACCCTGGTCGGCGGTCAGCATCGACGGTTCGCGCGCGGAGCCCGGCACCCGCCGGGCGGCAGCGGGCGGCCTCAGGTTCCCCTCGCAGAGTTGGAGTTACCCCCGCATGGGCAAGATCAAGGTCGTCAATCCGGTCGTCGAGCTCGACGGTGACGAGATGACGCGCATCATCTGGCAGTTCATCAAGGACCGCCTCATCTACCCCTACCTCGACATCGACCTCAAGTACTACGACCTGTCGATCGAGAACCGCGACGCCACCGACGACCAGGTGACGATCGACGCCGCGAACGCGATCAAGCAGTACAACGTGGGCGTCAAGTGCGCGACCATCACCCCCGACGAGGCACGCGTCGAGGAGTTCGGCCTGAAGAAGATGTGGGTCTCCCCGAACGGGACCATCCGCAACATCCTCGGTGGCGTCGTCTTCCGCGAGCCCATCATCATCTCGAACATCCCGCGCCTGGTGCCGGGCTGGAACAAGCCGATCATCATCGGCCGTCACGCGCACGGCGACCAGTACAAGGCGACCAACTTCAAGGTCCCCGGCGCCGGCACCCTGACGCTCACCTACACGCCTGCCGACGGCTCCGAGGAGATCAAGCAGACGGTCGTCACCTACGGCGACGACGGTGGCGTGGCCATGGGCATGTACAACTTCAACGAGTCCATCAAGGACTTCGCGCGCGCCTCGTTCGCGTACGGCCTGCAGCGGAACTACCCGGTGTACCTGTCGACCAAGAACACGATCCTCAAGGCCTACGACGGCCAGTTCAAGGACCTGTTCCAGGAGGTCTTCGACGCCGAGTTCAAGGACCAGTTCGAGGCCGCCGGCCTCACCTACGAGCACCGCCTCATCGACGACATGGTCGCCTCGGCCATGAAGTGGGAGGGCGGCTACGTCTGGGCCTGCAAGAACTACGACGGCGACGTCCAGTCCGACACCGTCGCGCAGGGCTTCGGCTCGCTCGGCCTCATGACGTCGGTCCTCATGACCCCGGACGGCAAGACCGTCGAGGCCGAGGCCGCGCACGGCACCGTGACGCGTCACTACCGCCAGCACCAGCAGGGCAAGCCGACGTCGACCAACCCGATCGCGTCGATCTTCGCCTGGACCCGTGGCCTCATGCACCGCGGCAAGATCGACGGCACCCCCGAGGTCACGGCGTTCGCCGAGACGCTCGAGGACGTCGTCATCAAGACCGTCGAGTCCGGCAAGATGACCAAGGACCTCGCGCTCCTGGTCGGCCCGGACCAGGAGTGGCTGACGACCGAGGACTTCCTCGCGGCGCTCGACGAGAACCTGGCCGCACGCCTGGCCTGATCCTCGTCCCCGCACGCCCGACGGCGCCGCTCACCTCGTCCGGTGAGCGGC
>NZ_JBHXBO010000367.1:0-2780 GCF_042726775.1 Oerskovia sp. NPDC060287 | reverse complement strand
CCCGTCCTGCCCGCACCACCGCACCCCTGCACCACCCGCACCACCCGCACCACGAACCGAAGGAGCACATCGTGAGAAGAACCAGGGGACGTCTCGTTGCAGCGAGCGTCGCCGTCGCCCTGAGCACCGGGCTGACGACCACCGCCGTGGCAGCCGCTGATCCGGCCCTGCCCGAGGCCGGGCTCGTCGCCTGGTACAAGCTCGACGAGGCGAGCGGCACGTCGGCTGCGAACTCGGCGCCGGGCTCGACGTTCGGGGCAGCCACGGTCAACGGGGCCGCGCGCAGCGCGAGCGGCATCACGCTCGACGGGACCGACGACTACGTCCGGCTCCCCGACGGCCTGCTCAAGAACCTGACCTCGGTCACGGTCGACCTCGACGTCCTGGTCGACACCGCCCAGGGCACGCCCTACTTCATCTGGGGCATGGGCAACACGAGCGGCTCGGCCGGCAACGGCTACCTGTTCACCACGGGCAACGCCTACCGGACCGGCATCGCGTCGGGCAACTGGTCGACCGAGCAGAACACGACCAAGGGCTCGAACCTCGCGCGCGGGGTGTGGAAGCACCTGACCTACACGCAGACCGGCACGACCGGGACCCTCTACGAGGACGGCGTGCAGGTCGCGCAGAACACCGCGGTCACCACGACGCCGGCCTCGATCGGCGCCGGGACGACGACCGCCAACTACATCGGTCGCTCGCTCTACTCGGGCGACAAGTACCTCAAGGGTCAGGTCCGCGACTTCCGCGTCTACGACCGGGCACTGCCCGCGAACGACGTCGCGACCCTCGCGCAGAAGACCTCGGCCGCGGCCGCAGGAGCCGACGCCGCAGCCCTCGACCTGGGCGACACGAGCGCCGTCACGAGCAACCTCACGCTCCCGGTCACCGGCGCGCAGGGCTCGACCATCACGTGGGCGACCTCGCACGCGGACGTCGTGACGTCGTCGGGCAGGGTCACCCAGCCCGCCGCCGGTCAGCCCGCCGCGACCGTCACGCTGACCGCGTCGGTCACGCGCGGCGCCGTGACGCTCCCGCGGACCTTCACCGTGGTCGTGCCCGCGGCGTTCGACGACGCCCAGGCCGCCGCGTGGGACGCGCAGCACGCCGCAGTGACCAACATCGCCGACGTCCGCGGCAACCTCACCCTCCCGACGAAGGGCGCGCAGGGCTCGACCCTGACCTGGACGTCCTCGGCGCCCGGGACCGTGAGCGACACGGGCGTGGTGCACCGCCCGGCGCACGGCACGGCCGACACCGAGGTGATCCTCACGGTGACCGCGACCAAGGGCACCGCGACCTCGACCCAGCCCCGCACCGCGACGGTCCGCCAGGCCCCCGAGGCCCAGGAGCCCGCGGCGTACTTCTTCCCCTACTTCAAGGGCGAGAGCACGGCCGACGGCGAGGAGATCTACTTCGCCGCGAGCCAGGGCAACGACCCGCTCAAGTGGCAGGAGCTGAACGACGACAAGACGGTGCTGCGCTCGGGCCTGGGAGAGAAGGGCCTGCGCGACCCGTTCGTCATCCGTTCTCCCGAGGGTGACAAGTTCTTCCTCGTCGCGACCGACCTCAAGATCTATGGCGGCAACAACTTCGGCAACGCGCAGGAGCGCGGCTCGCTGAGCCTCATGATCTGGGAGTCGACCGACCTCGTGAGCTGGTCCGACCAGCGCATGGTCAAGGTCTCGAGCGACTACGCGGGCAACACCTGGGCTCCCGAGGCGTTCTACGACGAGGCCGCGGGCGAGTACGTCGTGTACTGGGCGTCCGCGCTCTACCCGACGACCGACAGCAGCGACCGCAAGATCGCCACGAGCTACCAGCGCATGATGTACGCCACGACGCGTGACTTCGTGACGTTCAGCGAGCCGCGGATCTGGGTCGACAACAAGCGCGGCACGGGCCTCGGCATCATCGACGCGTCGGTGACCAAGGTCGGCGACACGTACTACCGCTTCATCAAGGACGAGAAGTACATGACCGTCCGGAGCGAGAAGTCCACGGACCTGCGCGCCACGAGCTGGGACCTCATCACCGAGAACATCGGTGTGGGCCAGCCCAACGGCTACGGCGGCACGTTCACGGCGGGCGAGGGACCGACGGTCTTCAAGTCCAACACCGAGGAGAAGTGGTACGTCTTCATGGACCAGCCCAGCTACCACGGTGGCAAGGGCTACGTCCCGTTCGAGTCGACCGACCTCGACTCGGGGGTCTGGACCAAGTCGGAGCCCGCGACCCTGCCCGTGAGCCCGCGCCACGGGACGGTGCTCCCGGTCACCCAGGCCGAGTACGACCGTCTCCTCGCGCACTACCAGGCCGATGCGTTCGTGGCCTCGGCCGCCCCCGTCACGGTCTCCACGGCCGCGGGCACCGCGCCCGTGCTGCCCGCGACGGTCGCCGCGACCTACGGCGACGGCGCGACCAAGGAGCTCGCGGTCACGTGGGACGCGGTCGACCCCGCCTCCTGGGCGCAGGCCGGGACCTTCACGGTCAGCGGGTCGTTCGGCCCGTCGATCACGACGCGGGCGACCGCCACGGTCACCGTGACCCCCGTCGACCCCGAGCCCGAGCCTGACCTGGTGGTCGAGGTGTCGGCGACGGCGAAGTGTGTGGCGGGCAAGGTCACGGTGTCGGTGCGTGCGGTGAACGGTGAGGACGTGCCGGTCGACGTGAAGGTCGCCTCGGTGTTCGGGTCCAAGTCGTTCACGGGGGTGGCGCCGGGCAAGTCGGCGTCGCAGTCGTTCGCGACGCGTGCGGGCTCGGTCGACGCCGGCGTC
>NZ_JBHXBO010000366.1:0-2781 GCF_042726775.1 Oerskovia sp. NPDC060287 | reverse complement strand
GAGTCCACTGGACTCCGGGCCTTCGTCGTTCCCGCACCGCTGCGCCCACGACGGTGCCGCTGCCCCTGAGCAGGCGGCCCGCCCCTTCGCCCCCGCTGCGCCGGGCCCGCTCCGGTGACACGATGAAACGGTCCTGTCCTCCGACGGAGGACCCGTCGTCCTGGGTGGGGCGCTGAGCAAGCAGAGGGTCCCCGCACCCCGCACCGGAGGAGTCGTCATGGCCGAGGAGCCGATCGTCGTCGTCGGAGGTGGGCTGGCCGCCGCGAAGGCCGCCGAGACGCTGCGCACCGAGGGGTACGACGGCGACCTCGTGGTCGTCTCGAGCGAGCCTCACCGACCCTACGAACGCCCGCCGCTGTCCAAGGACTACCTGCGCGGCGAGGCCGAGCGCGACGTCCTGTTCCCGCTGCCCGAGGACTGGTACACCGACCACCACGTCGACCTGCGGACGGCCACGCGGGCAGCGGCGATCGACGTCGCCGGCCACGCCCTGACCCTGATCGACGGCAGCGTCCTGCCCTACTCGCGGCTGCTCCTCGCGACGGGCTCGACACCACGCTCGTTCGCCGTCCCCGGTGCCGACCTCCAGGGCGTCCACTACCTGCGCACGATCGAGCACGCCGACCTGCTGGCCGCCACGCTCGAGGCCTCGGCCCGCGAGGGTGCCGGGCGGCTCGCGGTCGTGGGCGACGGCTGGATCGGGATGGAGGTCGCGGCCTCGGCGCGCACCATGGGACTCGACGTCACGGTCGTCGGGCGCTCGGTGCATCCCCTGGGCAGGGTCCTGGGCCCGCTGCTCGGCGAGATGTACGGCAAGGTCCACGCTGACCACGGGGTGCACCTGCACCGCAACGCCCAGGTCGTGGGGATCACGGGCAGCGAGGGACGCGTGACAGGCGTGGACGTCGAGGACGGGACCCACGTAGCGGCCGACGTCGTCGTGGTCGGCGTGGGCGTGACCCCCAACGTCGGGTTCGCCGAGGCCGCGGGCATCGCGCTCCGGGACCGGTCGCTCGGTGGCGGGCTCGCGGTCGACGCGACCCTGCGCACGTCCGCCCCGGACGTGTGGGCCGCAGGGGACATCGCGAGCGTCCCCTCGCAGCGCTACGGGCGCCCGCTGCGCGTCGAGCACTGGTCGGTGGCCCTCGAGACCGGTCCCCACGCGGCGCGCTCCGTGCTGGGCTCCCGAGAGCCCTACGACAAGCTCCCGTACTTCTTCTCCGACCAGTACGACGTGGGCATGGAGTACCTGGGGTTCGTCGAGGACCCGGCCGAGACGGAGGTCGTCGTGAGCGGGTCGCTCGAGACGAGCGAGCTCGTCGCGTTCTGGGTCGCGGGCGAGCGCATCCAGGCCGGGATGGCCGTCAACACCTGGGAGCAGATGGAGCGGGTCGAGGAGCTCGTCCGGGCCGAGGGGCCCGTCGACCGCGAGGCCCTGGAGGCGTTCCGCGGCTGACCGGACCGGGGCGCGCGGGGTGCCCGGGGTGCACGTGGCCCCTCCCCCGTGCGCCCCGGCACAGGGCCCTCACGGCACCGCGCGCTGCGCCTGTCCCACGTACTGGCTCAGCGGCCGGATGAGAGCGTTCGAGGCGCGCTGCTCGACGACGTGCGCGGTCCACCCCACGACGCGCGCGGCGACGAACAGCGGCGTGAACGTGGGGGTGTCGAACCCCATGAGGTGGTAGGCGGGGCCCGTCGGGTAGTCGAGGTTCGGCAGGATGCCCTTGCGCTCGGTCATCGCGGCCTCGAGCGCGTCGTACAGCTCGTCGAGCGCGGTCGCCTCGTCTGTCCCGAGGTGCGCGACCAGGTCGTCGAGCGTCTTCTTCATGGTCGGCACGCGCGAGTCGCCGCTCTTGTAGACGCGATGGCCGAACCCCATGATCTTGCGCTTGTCGGCCAGCGCCTCGTCGAGCCAGGCGGCGGCCCGGTCGGCGGTACCGATCTCGGCGAACGTCGCCATGACGGCCTCGTTCGCGCCGCCGTGCAGGGCTCCCTTGAGGGCGCCGATCGCGCCCGTGACGGCCGAGTGCAGGTCGGAGAGGGTCGAGGTGATGACGCGGGCCGTGAACGTCGAGGCGTTGAACGAGTGCTCGGCGTACAGGACCATGGAGACCTCGAACGCACGCACGACGCACGCGTCGGGCACCTCGCCGAACGTCATGTGGAGGAAGTTCTCGGCGTAGCCGAGGTCCTCGTCGGGGTCGACGATCTGCTGACCGCGTCGACGCCGCTGGTCGAGGGCCACGACCGCGGGCATCATGGCCCACAGTCGCAGGGCCTTGGCGTGCTCGGCCTCGGGGGACGAGTCCTCGGCGCTCGGGTCGTGCGCGCCCATGACCGAGACCGCGGTGCGGCACACGTCCATGGGGTGGCAGCTCGTGGGGAGCTCGAGGATCGCGTTGCGGACCTCGCCCGGCAGCGCGCGGTTCTCCCGTTCGACGGCGGTCTGCGCGGCGAGCTGCTCGGGGGTCGGCAGCTCGCCGTGCCACAGGAGGTAGGCGACCTCCTCGAAGCTCTTGCGGGCCGCGAGCTCCTGGACGGGGTAGCCCCGGTAGAGCAGCGAGTTCGTGTCGGGGTTGACCTTGGAGACCGCGGTCGTGTCGACGACGACGCCCGCGAGCCCCTTGCGGATCTCGGGGCTCGGGGCCGGGGACGCCGTGCCCTGGGCGGCCGCCGGGGCCGCGGCACCGTCTGCGGGGGTGCTGGTGGTCATGTGCTCACTCCTTCGTGATGCGGGGTCCTGTGCTGCCGTACCGGGGTCGTCGGAGCCGGCGAGAGTTC
>NZ_JBHXBO010000365.1:0-2863 GCF_042726775.1 Oerskovia sp. NPDC060287 | reverse complement strand
TCGATGCGCCGCATCGACGACACCTGCTCCGCACTCGGTGTTTCCGGGAGGTCCGGCTCGTCGGGCTCAGCGGTCCCGGGGCGTGAGGACCTCGAGGCGCTGGCGGTACTCGGTCTCGTCGATCTCCCCGCGCGCGTAGCGCTCGCCCAGGATCGAGACGGGGTCGTTTCCGCCCCGCCAGGCCCCCGGACCGCCGGGGTGGCCCCAGGGTCCGCCGCGCCGGGCACGGCGGGCGAACAGGAAGATCACCGTGGCGAACAGGGCGAACCACAGCAGCGGGAAGACGAACCACCACGGTCCCGGGCCCCAGCCCGCGCCGCCGTGGGCGAGGACGTCGGTCGTCGCGGTCGTGAGAGTGGTGAGCATGGGGGCCTCCTGGTCGTCGTCCGGCGAGGTGCCGGTGCGGGCCGCGGGGTGCGGCCACGTCTCCAGGCTTCCGTCCGGGGCGGCCTCCGTCGTCGGCCCCGGGATGTCTGTCGAGTACCCCGCTGGTACCGCGCGGACGAGGGAGCGCGGCGGGTTCAGCGCCCCTGACCCCAGCCGGGGCGCACGACGCCCGCCTCGTAGGCCGCGACCACGAGCTGGGCCCGGTCGCGCGCCCGCAGCTTGGTCATGACGCGCGAGACGTGGGTCTTGACGGTCGACTCCGACAGGTAGAGCGCCCGCGCGATCTCCTCGTTGGACAGCCCGTGCGCGACCTCGACGAGGACCTCGTGCTCGCGTGGCGTGAGGTCGGACAGTCCGGGCACCGGGGCGACGGTGCGCGTCGCGTCGGCCACGCGCGCGAGCAGCCGGCGGGTCACGGTCGGGGAGAGCAGCGCGTCCCCGCCCGCCACGACCCGCACCGCGCGCACCAGGTCCTCGGGCTCGGTGTCCTTGACGAGGAACCCGCTCGCGCCGCCGCGGATCGCCTCGGTCACGTACTCGTCGAGCTCGAACGTCGTCACGACGACCACGTGCACGGCCGACGCCGCCGGGTCCGCCACGATCCGTCGCGTCGCCTCGAGCCCGTCGAGGCCGGGCATGCGGATGTCCATGAGCACGACGTCGGGCAGCAGGTCGAGCGCAAGCCGCACCGCGTCGTCTCCTGTCGCTGCCTCGCCCACGACCTGGAGGTCCGGCTCGGAGTCGATCAGTGCGCGGAACCCGCCGCGCACGAGGCTCTGGTCGTCGGCGAGCACGACGCGGATCATGGGTCCTCCTGCTCTGCGGGGTTCTGGTCGGTGGTGGCGTCGTCGTCGTCCGGCCCGACGGCGCCGCGCGCCTCCCACGGGAGCCTCGCCTCGACGAGGAATCCGCCCCGCGGTCCGGGGCCGGCCGTGAGGGTCCCGCCCGCGTCGGTCACACGCTCGCGCATTCCCCGCAGGCCGTACCCCTCGGTGACGAGCCGGTCGTCGAGCCCGCCCGCCCACGACGGGTCCGCCGGCCGGTCCGCGCGGGCGGCTCCGTCGTCGGACACCGTGACAACGAGTGTGCGGGGCCGGGCCGAGCGCGGGGACGACGCCTCGCCCGTGCCGACCACCCGGACCTCGACCGTCGCGCGCGTGGCCCCCGCCGCGTGCCGCTGCACGTTGGTGAGCGACTCCTGCACCACGCGGTAGACGATCCCGGCCAGGCGAGGGGCCGCGTCGTGAGCGGCGTCCTCGACCGTGAGGCCGACCACGACGCCCGGCACCTGCCCCACCAGCCGAGGCAGTGCCCCGAGGTCCCATGCGGGTGAACGGGGGACCTCACCGCCCTCGGCACGGACGATGCCGAGCACGGTCCGGACCTCGTCGAGCGACTCGCGGCTCGTCGACCGGATCGCGGCGAGGGCGGCGCGCGCCTGCTCGGGGTCGCGGTCCAGGAGATGCAGCCCGACGCCCGCCTGCACGTTGATCGCCGACAACGAGTGGGCCAGGACGTCGTGCAGCTCGCGCGCGATGCGCAGGCGCTCGGCCGTCACGGCGTTGAGCTCGTGCTCGCGGCGGGCCGCGCGGACCGCGGTCATCCGGGCGACGCGACCCCTGACGCCTCCGGCAGCGAGGAGGGCGACCGTCGTCCACGCGAGCCCCCCGAGCAGCGCGACCGCGGGAGGGCCGCCCCGCAGCGTCGCCGCCGCGACCGTGATCCCCGCCAGCACCACGACACCCGACCACGCGACGACGCGCCCGTGCGCAGCGGGTCCCGCGAGCATCACGCCCGCAAGGACTGTGACGGTCGGGACGAACACAGGCCCCCACGGGTAGCCCAGGAGGAGGTAGGCGCCCGTCGCGGCGAGGCTCAGGGTGGCAGCCAGGACGTGGTGGCGCGGGGCGGTCGCGAGCACCACGGGCGAGACCAGCAACAGGGCGAACGCGAGCGCGTCGAGCGGCTCGGCGTCGGGCTGGCCGTGCGCGGCACCCAGGGTGCCGATGACCGCGACGAACGCCGTGACGATCGCGAGGAAGAGGCGCGGTCGGCGGTGGTCGAACGGGCCGGTGAGGTCGGCGGGCACGGTCGGGTCGTCGCTCGGTCCGCTCTCGCTGCCGTCGTGCGGCCAGGACCACGGGCCGTGCGGGCCGGGCCTTGCGGGGGCACCGTGCTCGTCACGGGCACCGGCCCGTGGGCGGAACGGTCCCGGCCGGTCACCACGCCAGGGCGGGCCCCACGGAGTGCCCGGGGTCCCCGCGGACCTCCCGTCGCCGACCATGCGGCCACGCTACGCCGAGGGGCGGGAAGGCGCGTCCGCCCGGGGTGCCGGCGGTGGTGGTACGGGGGTGCCGGGTGCCGCGAGCCGCGAGCCGCGAGCCGGGTGCCGGGTGCTGGCGGTGCCGGGTGCTGGTGCTGGTGCCGAGGTAGAACGTGCTGCGCGAGGTAGAACGCGCTGCGTACTACCTCGCGC
>NZ_JBHXBO010000364.1:0-2889 GCF_042726775.1 Oerskovia sp. NPDC060287 | reverse complement strand
AGGACCTCGTTCCTCGGTCCTCCGCCAGACCCACCACGACCCGCCGCCCCGTCGGGGGCGGTGCGCCCCGCAGGAAGGGAACGAGAGGAAGAGTTCATGAGAGCGACTCCACGATGGGACCGAGCGACAGCACGGGGACGAAGGTGAGCCCGACGACGACCAGGGCGACGGTCCCGAGCACGCCCACGAACAGCGGCTGGTGCGTCGGGAGGGTGCCCGCGGTGGCGGGGACCGTCTTCTGGGAGGCGAAGCGTCCGGCGAGGGCCAGGACGAGGGCGATGGGGATGAAGCGGCCGGCGAGCATCGCGACGCCCAGGGCCGTGTTGTAGAAGGGGGTGCCCGACGTGAGCCCGCCGAACGCCGACCCGTTGTTGTTGGCCGCGGACGTGAACGCGTACAGGACCTCGGACAGCCCGTGCGGGCCGGCCTCCTGGATGCCGGCCTGGCCGGCGGGGAGCGCGATCGCGAGCGCCGTGCCGACGAGCACGAGGAACGGGACCGTGAGGATGTACAGCGCGACGAGCGTGATCTCCTGGCGACCGATCTTCTTGCCCAGGTACTCGGGCGTGCGCCCGACCATGAGCCCCGAGACGAACACCGCGACGATCGCGAGCATGAGCATCCCGTACAGGCCCGACCCCACGCCTCCCGGCGCGATCTCGCCGAGCATCATGGTGAACATCGTGACGCCGCCACCCGGCGCGGTCAGGGAGTCGTGCATCGCGTTGACCGCACCCGTGGAGGTGCCCGTGGTCGACGCGGCGAACAGGGCGCTCGCGGCGAGGCCGAAGCGGGTCTCCTTGCCCTCCATGGCGCCGCCCGCGGCGAGGGGCGCAGCTCCGGGCCCGGCCATCTCGGCCCAGGTGATGAGCGCGACCGCGACGAACCACAGCGCGCCCATGGCCCCGAGGACGGCCCAGCCCTGACGCTTGTCGCCGACCATGAGGCCGAACGTGCGAGGGAGGGTGAAAGGGATCACGAGGATCAGGAAGATCTCGAACAGGTTGGAGAACGGGCTGGGGTTCTCGAGCGGGTGCGCCGAGTTGGCGTTGAAGAACCCGCCACCGTTGGTGCCGAGCTCCTTGATGACCTCCTGCGAGGCGACGGGGCCGCCGAGCACGTGCTGCGTGCCGCCCGCGACCGTGTCGATCGCCGTGTGCGCGTCGAAGTTCTGGATGACGCCCGTGGCGAGCAGCACGATCGCGCCGACGAACGCCATGGGCAGCAGGATGCGCACGCACGTGCGGGTCAGGTCGGACCAGAAGTTGCCGACGCGCCCGTCCGTGCCCGAGCGCACGAAGCCGCGGATGAGTGCGACGGCGACCGAGATGCCGACGGCCGCGGACACGAAGTTCTGCACCGCGAGCCCGGCCATCTGGAGCAGGTGCCCCGCGGCGGCCTCGCCCGAGTACCACTGCCAGTTCGTGTTGGCCACGAACGAGACCGCGGTGTTCCACGCGCCGGCCGGGTCGAACGCGGAGAACCCGAGGTTCATCGGCAGGTGCTGCTGGAGGCGCGCGAGCCCGTAGAGGAGCAGGAGCGAGGCCATCGAGAAGCCGAGGAGCGAGAGCAGGTAGGTGCTCCACTTCTGCTCCGCGTCGGGGTCGACGCGCATGACCCGGTATCCGGCCCGCTCGACGCGCAGGTGCTGGGGTGAGGTGAAGACGCGCGCCATGTAGGCGCCGAGCGGGGCGTGCACCGCGGCGAGCGCGAGGAGCAGCAGGACGAGCTGCCCGACGGCGAGCCACACGCCGGGCGCCTGCGACGCGACCTCGCCGACCGCCTGGGTCGCCGTCGCGTGGGTCAGCACGCTGGTCTGGGTCAGCACGGTCGCGCTCACCGGACCTTGTCGCTGCGGAGCAGGGCGACGAACAGGTAGCCGAGCAGCACCACGACGGCACCGAGCCCGACCCAGTCGAGGACCGTCATGACGTGGACCCCCCGGAGGAGCCGTGGCGGCGGGCCACGAGGCCGACGGCGGTGAAGAACACCACGGTCAGCAGGATGTAGGCCAGGTCGGCCATCTGAGTTCTGCCTTCGAACGTCGTGCGGCGGGCGGATCTCGGGGACCGCGGGCAGGTGCCGTGGTCGGCGTGGAGGCGCCGTGCCGGTGCGCAGCTCCTGCGCACACCCCAGGTCTATGCCGTGGGAGGAGGCGGGAGGCGGGGCGTTGACGGGTTCTTGACGGGGGTCCGGCGGGTGTTGACGCAACCCTGACGGGTGGGGCCGGCCGGGTGCTCAGTCGGCGTCGAGGCGCTCGCGCAGCTCCTCGGCCAGGTGCAGGTCGTCGTCGAGCGCCGCGAGCGCGTCCGCGAGCAGGGGCAGCGCCTCGGCACCGGCGAGGAACCGGGCGGCCGCGACGTCGTCGTGCAGCTGGAGCGCGAGGTCCGCCCGCAGGACGAGCGCGCGGAAGCGCAGCCGCTCGGACACGGTCCTGGTGCGGACGCCCTCGGCGTCGAAGGCTCGGTCGAGGACACGGGCCGCGCCGGTGGGGTCCCCGGCCCCGCGCAGGATGCGCGCGTGCTCGACCGCTCGGGCGATGTCCGACGGGGCGTCGACCGTGCGTCGCGGGAGGCGGCCCGACGGCACCCCACCACGCTGCACCACGTGAGCCTCCTCGCGCTCGCCGGGCCACGGAGGCTCCCGACGCGCTGTGTCCGATCTGTCCGTCCTCGTCCACCCTAGCCGCGACCTCGGGGCGCCGCTCGGGATGAGGCGCGGCGTGCCGCCGGGAACCTGAGGCCGGGCGGAACGGGGGCGAGGCGCCGGCCGCGGGCAGGCGAAGCGCCGGCCGCGGGCGGGCAAGGCCCCCAGGCCGCGGGCAGGCGAGGCGCCCGCGGGCCGGACCACCCGACTCGAGATGCGGCGAACGGGGGTCCAGAGCGCTCC
>NZ_JBHXBO010000363.1:0-2890 GCF_042726775.1 Oerskovia sp. NPDC060287 | reverse complement strand
GGACGTCCGGCGCCGGGGTCAGTGCGTCAGAGCAGCGCCTGGGCGACCCGTCGCACCTCGGCCTTGCGGCCGGCGAGCAGCGCCTCCATGGGCGTGGTCCCCAGCGCCTCGTCGGGGCTGAAGAGCCACTCGATGATCTCGGCGTCGGTGAAGCCGAAGTCGGTGAGGACCGCGACCGTGCCCTGCACGGACATGAGCACCACGTGGCGCCCGTCCTCGGGGTTCTCCGGGGCCGGCGCGACGTTGGCCGGGTTGGCACGGTGCGCCGGGACCACGAAGGCCGCGGGGATCTGGAACGAGGTGCGCTCACCGCGCTTGACGCCGACGACGCGACGGTCCTGGACGATGCTGCGGGCCTGCGTCACGGTCGTGCCGAGCACCTCGGCGAGTTGGGGAAGGGTCAGCCACTCGGGAACGAGCTGCTCGAGGTCAGTCACATCAGTCACGGCACCAGCGTACGTGGCTCCGGGACCGGCGCCCGCCCACCCGTCGCTCACGATCCGTCCTCACGACCCCCACCACCACCATGCGGCGCCTCACCGGTTCCACGTCCCGGGACGCCTAGACTTCCGACGTGGCAACTGTGACGACTGATCCGTTCGTCGGCCGCCTGGTCGACGGGCGGTACGAGGTCGTGTCCAAGATCGCCCGTGGCGGCATGGCCACGGTGTACCTGGCGCTGGACCGACGACTCGACCGCGAGGTCGCGCTCAAGGTCATGCACCCCCACCTGGCCGAGGGCTCGGACGGTGCGGAGTTCGTCTCGCGCTTCCGGCGCGAGGCGCGGGCCGCGGCGGGGCTGACCCACGCGGGCGTGGTCGCCGTCTACGACCAGGGGATCGACGGCGAGACCAGCTACCTGACCATGGAGTACGTGCCGGGCACGACGCTCCGCCACGTCCTGCAGGACGAGCACGCGCTGAGCGTGGGCCGCACCCTCGAGCTGCTCGAGGAGATCCTGGACGCCCTGGCCGCGGCCCACCGCAAGGGCCTGGTCCACCGCGACGTCAAGCCGGAGAACGTCCTGATCGACGCGTCGGGCCACGTCAAGGTCGCGGACTTCGGCCTCGCGCGTGCCGTGACCGAGGCCGCCTCGACCGCGACGAGCACCATCCTCGGCACGGTCGCCTACCTCGGCCCCGAGCTCATCACCTCGGGTCGCTGCGACGCACGGACGGACGTCTACGCCGTCGGCGTCATGGCGTACGAGATGCTCACGGGCCGCCTCCCCTACACGGGCGAGACCCCGCTGCAGGTCGCCTTCCAGCACGTCAACTCGGACGTGCCTGCGCCCTCCGACGTCGAACCGTGGCTCCCCGCCGAGCTCGACGTCCTCGTGTGCGCCCTCGCGGCTCGCACCCCCGACGACCGTCCGGTCGACGCCGCGGCCGCGCTGACCCTGGTGCGCCAGACCCGCGCCGCGCTCGACCCTGCGGTGCTCGGACACCGGTCGGTCCCCGCGAGCAGCGGCCCGACCAGTTCGAACGCCAAGGGACCGGACTCGGGAGCGACCGCGGTGCTCGCCGGGGTCGCCGCGGCGGGTGCCTCGACGGCCGGCGCCTCCCGCACCGCCGGGGACCCGCAGACCGGCCGCCCGGGCTCCCCCTCGGCCGCCCAGCCCGACTCGACCCCCACGACCGTCCTCACGGGCATCGGCCCCGCGTCGACCGCTCACCTGGTCACGACCTCGGCCCAGGGTCAGGGCGTGCAGCACACGCTCGCGATGTCGCGCGGCGACCTGGCGGCCGACGGCCACGACGACGGCGTCCCCTCGCCCCGACGCCGCCGGCGACGCGCCGGCTGGTGGTGGTTCCTGGTCGTCCTGCTCCTCGCCGGAGCCGCGGTCGGCGCCTCGTGGTGGTTCCTCAGCGGCCCGGGCGCCTACACGGCTGTCCCCGGGAACCTCGTGGGCGCGACGCAGGCCGAGGCCGAGACGACGCTCCGGGCCGTCGACCTGCGCAGCACCGTCAAGGAGGCCTACGACGACAGCTTCCCGGCCGGCACCGTGATCTCGACCGATCCTCCTGCGGGCGGCAAGGTCCGCAAGGACGGTGCCGTGAACCTGCTGGTCTCGCTCGGGGTCAAGATGCTCGACGTCCCGACGGGCCTCGTCGGCACCAGCGCCGAGGCCGCGACCGCTGCGCTCGAGGACGCGGGCTTCGAGGTCGGCGACCCCGTCGGCGACTACAGCGACAACATGCCCGCGGGCGACGTGCTCGCCGTCTCCGTGCCCGAGGGCAGCTCGCAGCCCCACAGCACCGTCGTCCAGCTGACCGTCTCCCAGGGACCGGCTCCGGTCACGATCCCGCAGGTCGTGGGGCTCGAGAAGGACGCCGCCCTGACGGCTCTCACCGACCTCGGCCTCGACCCGAGCTCGACCGACGACTACTCCGAGACGGTCGCCGCAGGTCTGGTCATCAGCCAGACGCCCGAGAGCGGCAAAGAGGGGCACCGCGGCGACAAGGTCGCGCTCGTGATCTCGCTCGGCCCGCCGCTCGTCGAGATCCCCAGCACCTACGGGCGCAACGTCACCGAGGCCGAGAAGATGCTCAAGGACGCGGGGTTCGTGGTCGAGGTACGCCACCCGCAGGGCATCAGCCCGCTCAACATCGTCTACGCCCAGTCGCCCGAGGGCGGGGCCGGGAAGACCGCGCCCAAGGGGTCGACGGTCGTCGTCAACGTCTTCTGACGCGCTCGGTCTTCTGACCTGATCGGCCACCTGGCGGCTCGCGAGACAGAGGGCTTGCGTCGAGGCAGAGGGACGCACGCCTCGTTCTCGACGGTCCTCCTCCACCTCGCGGTCACCTCCGTCGCATCGAGCCCCTCGACCTCGCGCACGCCCCTCTCCCCCGAGCACGACGCAGCCCGACGGCGGCGCACCCGCGGGTTC
>NZ_JBHXBO010000362.1:0-2893 GCF_042726775.1 Oerskovia sp. NPDC060287 | reverse complement strand
CCCCTCCTCGGGGCACGAGCCGCTGTCCGTCGCACGGCGGGGGCAGGAGCCCCAGGACGTGGGACCTCAGGCGCGCGAGACCGTGAGGTTCCCCGAGACCGAGCTCGCGGAGACGTAGGCGCCGCTCGTACCGTCCGAGTGGTCGACCGACGTGGTCCGCGACTGCGTGCTGGGGAGCGGGGCCCCGTCGAGCACGACCTTGCCCGTGACGGCGCGCGCCTTGAGGTTGACCCCCGCACCCTGCCCCAGGCGCAGCGTCACGTCTCCCGAGACGGTCTTGGCCGTCACGAGCGGCGTGGTCTCGCGCGCCTCGACGACCACGTCGCCCGTGACCGTGCTGACCGTGACCCGACCGAGCCGTCCGCCGACCTCGACGCGGCCCGAGGCCGTGCTGACCCGGACGTCCCCCTCGTGCGCGGTCGCGGCGACCCGACCGGCGGCGGACTTCACCGCGAGCACGCCGACGGTGTCGTCGACGGTCACGGCGCCGTCTGCCGTGGTGACCGAGACGTCGGCCCGGGTACCGGTCACGGCGACCGCCGCGCGCGCCGTGGCGATCTTCACGGGCAGGTGCGCGGGGAGCACGACGCGGACGGTAGCGGTGTCCTTGTCCTTGAGGCCGCGGACGCGGTCCACGACCCCCTCGACCCCGGCGAAGTCGTAGGCGACGCGGAGCTCGCCCGCGTGCGACGTGACGTGCAGCGGGCGCGGGCCCACCTCGGTGACGTCGATGCTCGCGCCTGACTCGCGCGCCGGGTCGCTCACGACCTCGATCGCGCCGTTCGTGAGGCCCACGACGAGCGAGGTCACCTCGCCGACCTCGATCTGCTGCGGTGCTGCGATGACCCAGGACTCGGTGCCCATGTCGTTCTCCTTCTGCGTCTGCGTGTCGTGCCGGTCGTCGTGCTGCTGGTCGTGCTGGTGGAGCTGGTCGTCCAGGTGCTGGTGGAGCTGGTCGTCCAGGTGCTGGTGGAGCTGGTCGTCCAGGTGCTGCTGGTCCTCTCGCCTGCCGTCGGGACGCGGGTCCGGGGGCGGCTGCCCGTCGTGGCCCGTCATCGCAGCGTCCCCCGCACGGCCCTGCGCGCGGAGTCGAGCACGGTGCGCAGCGTCTCGAGCGTCAGCTCGGTCACTGCGCTGCTCGCGTCGGCCTGCCTCAGGTCCGCGCGCACGTCGTCGCGGAAGCGTTGGACGAGAGCCTCCGCCTCGACGCGGCGCGCGTAGGACTCGCCGCGCCGGGGGTCCGGGGACGCCGCGGGACGTGGGCGTACCCGTGCCTCCTGGGCCGCGGCCGCGAGCTCGGCGCGCAGGCCCTGCATCGAGCCCTCGATGTCGGTGCGCAGCGCCTGTGCCCGGGTCCGGACAGTCTGCGCGATCCCGTCCTCGAGCGCCGCGACGTCGGCCCGGCGGGCCATGACCTCGGCCCGACCCGCGGGCGTGAGCTCGTAGGTGGACTTGCGGGCCTCGTCGCTGCGACGCACGAGCCCCTCCTCCTCGAGCCGCGCGAGGCGCGGGTAGATGGTGCCCGCGCTCGGCCGGTACGTGCCGCCGAACCGGTCGGAGAGCTCGGTCATGAGCTCGTACCCGTGCTTGGGTCCGGACTCGAGCAGCGCGAGGAGGTAGAGCCGGAGCTCTCCGTGGGCGAAGACGGAGGCCATCAGCGGTCCGCCGGTCCGTCCGCAGGCCCGTCGGTCGTCCAGGGCGCCTGCACGCCTGCGGTGCCCCACGGGGCGCTGTAGCCGGGGTACGCGTCGGTCGGGGCGTCGTCGGGCGCTCCCCATGCTCCCGGCCGCTCCGCCTCGCCCCGCAGGACCGTGACGTTCCCCGAGACCGAGTTGACCTGGAGCCTCTTGCCGGGGGCCGCGGCCGGGCCGCCCTGGCGGTAGGCACCACCGGGAGTGCCCCGGTGCTCGACGCCGTCGACCACGAGCCGGCCGCTCACGCAGCGCAGCGCGTAGTCGAGCGCGTCGGGCTCGGGGACCCGGACCAGGACGTCGGCCGAGACGGCGTTGACGTTCATGGAGTCGGGCGTGCTGCTCGAGTCGAGCGTGACGTTCCCGGACACGGTGTTGAGCTTGACGTCGCTCAGCGAACCCGAGGCCGTGAGGTCTCCCGAGACCGAGTCCATGACGAGCGTGCCCACGTGGTCGCGGACCGTGACCTCACCCGAGACGGTGTCGACGCGCACGGCGCCCGTGGTCTGGGTCGTCATGACCGACCCGCCCACGGTCGCGACCGAGACCTTGGCGTGCGTCCCGGCGACGAGGCCGTCGCCGCGCACGGTCGCGAGCTTGACCGCGACGTGGGCCGGGACCCCCACGTAGACGTCCGCACGGTCCTTGCCGCGGTAGTTGCGGAACGAGTCGAGGAAGCCCTGGAAGCCGCCCGTGGGCGAGTACCCGACCCGGAGGCGGTCACCGTCGAGGCGCACCTCGAGCGGGCGGCCCTCGATCGAGTGGATCTCGACGCGGACACCGGGCTCGTCGTGCACCACGACGTCGATGCGCCCGTTCAGCAGGTTCGCGTCGAGGCGTTCCACGGGCCCGACGTCGATGGTCTGGGGACCCGTCACTGTCCAGCTCTCGGTAGCCATGTCTCTCCTCGCGCCCCTGCGGTGTCCCGCTCGTGGTGGATGACGCGATGTATCGCGTCTTTCTCCACACGATATATCGCGTCTTGGACCAGGACAAGCCCTGGATGTGGGAACATTGAGCAGACAGAATCCGGCGTGAGGAGCAATCATGAGCAAGCGCGGACGCAAGCGTCGCAGCCGTAAGGGCAGCGCAGCGAACCACGGCAAGCGCCCCAACGCCTGATCACGAGCCCGCCAGGGCCGCGATCACGCGCCTGAGGGCGAGTGCGACGAAGGGCCTGTCCTCACTGCGGTGAGGACAGG
>NZ_JBHXBO010000361.1:0-2905 GCF_042726775.1 Oerskovia sp. NPDC060287 | reverse complement strand
CGTGCCGGCGTCTGTGCTGTGGGTCGTGCTCATGGGTGGTGCGAGACTACGACACCTTCTCGGCGGCGGCCGCGAGCTGCGGCACGTACTGGTCGAGCATCCACGGGATCGAGAGCGCGGTGGGGGCGCTCGACGCCATGACGAACGACTCGCCGACGATCGGGGCGAAGCGGCCCTCGGCCACGGTGGGCATCGCGGCGATGACCGGGTCGGCCACGAACGTGTCGACGTCGGCCTGCGTCGCGAAGTACATGATGAGGACGTCGGCGTCGATCTTGGAGACGTTCTCGTAGCTCAGCGGGTACCAGAAGGTGCCGGCGGTCGGGTCGGCGTCGAGCTCCTCGACGCTCGGGGAGAGCGTCATGCCCAGGTCCTCGACGACCTGCACGCGCGGGTCCTCGGCGCTGTAGACGTTGAGCTGGTCGGCCGTGTTGGCCGCCGCGTACAGGAACGACTTGCCCTCGATGACCGGGAACTCCGCGGCCTGCGCCGCGATGCCGGCGTTCGTCTCCTCGATCAGCGCGTCGGCCTCGTCGGACAGGCCCAGGGCGTCACCGACGATGTCGAGCTGGTCCTGCCAGGACAGCGCCCACGGCTGGTCCGGGTAGGCGACGACGGGCGCGATCTTGGAGAGCTTGTCGAACTCCTCCTGCGTGATGCCCGAGTAGGGGGCCAGGATGACGTCGGGCTCGGCCGCGACGACCTCCTCGAACGGCACCTCGCTCGTGTCGCCGCCCGAGAGCAGGGTCGGCGTCTCTGCGCCCATCTCGTCGAGCTTCTCGGCGACCCAGGGGAGCACGCCGTCCTCGTTGCCGCCGTACGTGTAGGCGGGCATGGCGACGGGCACGACGCCCAGCGCCAGGACGGCGTCCTGCGTCGACCAGCCCCACGTCACGACGCGCTCGGGCTTGGACTCGATGACGGCCTCGCCGAGCGCGCTGTCGATCGTGACGGGGAAGGCACCCTCGGACGCGGCGGCGTCGGTGGCGGGCGTCGAGGCGGCGTCGGTCGACCCGCCCGAGCAGGCGCCGAGCGCGAAGGCGGTGGCGACGGTCGCGGCGACCAGTGCCGCGGGCCGGAGCCGTCGAGAGATGGTGCGAGACATGATGCTCCTCGGTCGATGCTGCGCGGGGAAAGATGCTGCTAGAGGTAAGGCTAACCTCATCGGCGGGGAGTGTCGGGTGATGGGGCGCGGCGAAGGCCGTGGGATCGTTCACAACACGGTGTCATCTCCCGGCCAGGGGGTGTCGAGGAGCGGCCGGACTGGGCTCGGGGGCGGGTGCCGGGGCTGGTGCCGGTGCGGGTGCCGGTGCCGACCACGAGGTTGCGGTCGTTGTGACGGCCACAGCGACCGCAACCACGTGCTCGACCGCACGGAACCTCGTGCTCAGTTCCCCCGGTGGTCCTGGATCGACAGCCTCGGCCCTCGCCGCGGCGCGTGCCCCAGCCCCGACACCTCGAGCAGCCGCACGACCCGGTACCGGTGCGGTGCGTAGGGGGCGAGCAGCCGCAGCATCCCGGCGTCGTCGGTCCGTTCGCCGGTCAGCGCCCACCCGACGGCCTTGGCCAGGTGGAAGTCCCCGACCGACACCGCGTCCGCGTCGCCGAGCGCCCGCTGCGCGACCTCTGCGGCCGTCCACACCCCGACCCCGGGCACGAGCTGCAACCGCGCCTGCGCGGCAGCGGGTTCCATCGCGGCGCACTCCTCGAGCCGTCGCGCGACGCGCGCGCACTCGACCACGGTCCGTGCCCGCCGCGGGTCGACACCGGCCTGGTGCCACTCCCACGTGGGGATCGTGGCCCAGGTCCGGGCGTCGGGGACCACGCGCATCCGGTCGGGGGCGGGTCCCGGCGCGGGCGTCCCGAACCGCGTGACCAGCCGGCGCCACGCGTGGTGCGCGGTCACGGTCTGCACCTTCTGCTCGAGGACCGCGGGCACCAGGGCCTCGAGCACCCGCCCGGTGCGGGGGACGCGCAGCCCGGGGTGCCGGCGGTGCGCGTCCGCGAGGCGGGCGGGGGGCTCGAAGGAGGCTGCGTCGTCGGGCTCCCCGAGGAGCGACGGGAGCGACGCCGCGAGCTCACCGGAACCGGGCCCCCACGCCTGCCCGACGACGTCACGCACCCCCGCCTGCACCAGGCGGTAGGTCACGGGTCCGGTCGGGAAGAGGCTCGTGCGCCAGAGACCGGCCCGCGGGCCGCTCGGCACCCTGCGGAACGTGGGGTCGTGGGGGCCGCGCGCGAGCTTGGCGAGGGTCGAGCGCAGGTCGAGCGGGCGCTCGGAGTGCAGGGCGAGGGGGAGCGGGTCGGGGGAGCCGTCGACCGCCCGCGCCCCGGCGAGCGCCGGTGCGGAGAGCGGGGATGCGGTCATCGCCCCAGTGTCGCACCGCCACCTGGGACGACGACGGCCCGTGCGGCCCCGTGCGGTCGGTCGGCTCAGCCCGCGGCGAGCTGTGCCGTCAGGCCTGCCCTGTCGATCTGCATCCAGTACTCGACGATCAGCCCGTCCTCGACCCGGTACACGCAGCTCGCGACCTGGACCAGGGGCCGACCTGTCGGGGCGTGGCCGTCGACCTCGCCCACGTGGTTCCCCTCCTGCGTCCACCGCACGTAGACCTTGTCGCCTGCGGCGATGACCTCGTCGACCGTGAGCCGGAACGGCCCGTACGCCGCGAGCATCTCCTCGACGTGCTCGGCGTACTGCTCGGGCGTGCGCTCGACCGTGGTCGGCGCCTCGGCCTGGACCTGGTGGGCGCGCACGCGGGGAGCCATGAAGTCACCGGCCCGGTGCGGGGCCGTGCCCGAGCGGACGACGGCGAAGAACTCGCGGACCAGGGCCTCGGGCGTGGGATGAGTCATGGGGACATTCTGTCGAGCCGCAGTCGGTGCCGACGGGCGGGTCCAGGAC
>NZ_JBHXBO010000360.1:0-2919 GCF_042726775.1 Oerskovia sp. NPDC060287 | reverse complement strand
GAACCACAAGGTTCCTGGCCTTCGTGCTTTTCGCTGGTCTCTCGGTCAGCCGCAGCTCAGTGCCGGGTGGTCGGTTGTGACCTCACGCCCGGTGCCTCCCGCCCCGCCCGTCGTGACCGTCACGGTCCCGGCGTCGATCGTCGAGGAACGGGTCGCGAAGGACTGGTGCGCGCTGGCCCCGGGGGCGACCGCGCTGAACGACTTCTTGCCGGCCGTGGTCACGACCTGGAGATCGACCGCCACGTCGCCGACGTTGACGGCACGGACGCTGATCACCACCCTGCCGGCGACGCAGCGCGTGGTCGCGTCGACCTCGACCGTCGCGGGGGCCGGCGAGACCTCGGCCCAGAGCGCACCGACCGCGGCCCGGTCGAGGGCACCGGTGTAGACCCGCAGGTCGTCGACGTCGACGGCGGCCGCGTCGCTCGCACCCGGCCACCCCGGGGCGTTCATGAGCCGTCCGAGCTGGGCCAGCCCGAGCGTCCCCGTGCCCGGCACGGTCGAGGCCTGCGTACCGTCCGCGTAGACCGTGACGGTCGCGCCGTCCGAGACCAGCGTCAGGTGCACCCACTCGTCGAGCGGGGTGGCGTACTCGGACCGATGGTCGGCGACGCCGAGCTGCGTGAACCCGACCTTGGCGGTGGCCCTGTACTGCTCGAGCTTGATCGCGGTCCGTACCCCGGACGAGGTGTCCGAGAGCAGTGCGGAGCTGCTCCTGGCGTCCGTGCGACGGACCCAGGACGCGACCGTCCACGGTCCGCTCACGGGCGCGGCGGCGAGCGTCACCCCGTCGCCCACGCCGTCGAGGCTGACCGCACCACCCAGCCGCCCGGGGGTCCAGGTGCCGCCGTCCACCGTGGCCCGCACACCGGTCACGACGTCCAGTGCCGACTGTCCGCTCGTCTCGTCGAAGGCCCAGTGGTGGACCAGCTCGGGCTCCACGGGCACGACGGGCTCCCACTCGACGTCGGGCGCGCGGAACCACTCGTACCCCAGGGCGTCCCAGCGGTCGTCGTGCTGCGTGAGGCGGGAGAGGAACTCGGTGTAGTCCTTGCCCTGCGCCGGTGACCAGGCGATCTCGGCGATCGCGGGCATGCGCGGGAAGATCATGTGGTCGGTGTATTGCTCCACCGGGATGAACTGGGAGTGGCTCGTGGGCAGGCTCGTGCTCCCGCGGTAGGCCCGGTCGGCCCACAGCGAGGCCTCGACCCCCGCGACCTGCTCCTCCGTCACGACCTTGACCGTGCCGTCGGTGCTCGAGAGCTCCGTCACGGGGTCCCAGTCGTAGGCGCGTCGCAGGTTGACGAGCCCGGCCCACGAGAGGCCGTAGGCCGTCGACGAGCTGTACTTCATGTCGGTGTAGGAACGGTCCGCCGGCGACACGACGACCCGCGCCCCCGCCGCCAGGGCCGCGCGGACCTCACGGATGTCCGCGCTCTCGGCGCCCACTCCGATCTTGGGACGGTTGACGCGCCCCTCGGCCCAGTACTGGACCAGGCTGCCCGCGGGCAGGGTCGTCCCCTGCGCCCACTGGTGCCATCCGACGATCGTCTTGCCGTGCTCGGTCGCGATCTCGTTGGCCATGGCCGTGTATGCCTCGTACCAGCCGGCCGGCGGGTTGGGGACCTCGTCGCCGCCGAGGTGGATGTACTGGCCTGGGTTCTGCGCGGCGACCGAGGAGATGACCTTCTCGAGGTAGTCGCGGATGTTCGCCGAGTTGGCCTCGGTCGCGCAGACCATCGGCAGGTTCACGTCGAACCCGTAGTACGGCGCGGTCGGCACTCCGTCGCACGTGAGGCCCGGGACGGACGCCTGTGCCGCGAGGGTGTGTCCCGGGCCGTCGATCTCGGGGACGACCTCGATGTAGCGCGAGGCCGCGTAGTCGACGATCTCCGCGTAGTCCGCCGGGGTGTAGAACCACGGATCACCCGTGTTGCTGCCCGGGGCCCAGCCGCTCTGGGTCGAGGCGCCGATCTCCGTCAGGGCGGGGAGCCCGTCGATCGCGATGCGCCAGCCCTGGTCGTCCGTGAGGTGCAGGTGCAGGGTGTTGAGCTTGTAGAGCGCGATCTGGTCGATGTAGCGCTTGACCGCGTCGACGGGGTAGAAGCGGCGGGCGACGTCGAGCATCGCGCTGCGGTACTCGAACCGGGGCTCGTCCTCGATGACGACCGCGGGGACGACCCAGTCCGCGTCCTGCACCTGGGACGCCTCGGCCGCTGCAGGGAGCAGCTGGCGGAGCGACTGCACACCGTGGAAGAGCCCGGCCGCGGTGGGGGCGTCGATCGCGACGGCTCCCTCGGAGACGGTGAGGTCATAGCCCTCGGGGTCCGTCGAGGCGGCGTCGGTCAGGGTGAGCGTGATGGCGTCGGTCGCGACCGACGCGTCGGAGACAGGCAACGAGAACCCTGTGGACGGTCGGAGCAGGTCGGCAAGGTACTCGCCGACCGGCGCGGCGTCGTCCGGAGCGACGATCACGCTCGTCGGGCTGAGACGGAACCCGGACCCTGCTCCTCGCTCGAGGCTCACGGGCCTCGGGACGAGCGCGAGCGGTGCCTCGCCCTCGGGGGCGGCGGGGGCGGCAGAGGCAGGGGCAGCGGGGGCGGCGGACGACCAGGCGGTCGTCGCCACGGCAGGGCAGATCAGGGCAAGGGTCACGGCGACGGCTGCGACGCCGCGACCACGGTGCGGGATTCTCACGGGCACTCCTCATTGAGCGGACGGGAACCCTTCGAGCCTCAGCCATCCCGACCAGTATGTCAATATCTGACGGATTGGCAGTTCAAACAAGCATGAAAGTGCATCCGGTGCGCCGGGGCACGGCAGGGAGCCCCGCCCCTGGGGAGTCAGGGGCGGGGCTGAGAACGAGGTCGGCGTCGCTGTCCGACAGAAGAACGACGCCGACCTCGAGCTCGGTGGGAC
>NZ_JBHXBO010000359.1:0-2923 GCF_042726775.1 Oerskovia sp. NPDC060287 | reverse complement strand
GTTGCGTCGCTGCACCCGGGCGCGTGGCGCCGTCGGGCATGCCGGGCGACGGGTCGCCTCAGCGCATCCAGGCCGGCACGCCCACGCGCTCCGCGACCCCGCCCAGCCCCCACGTGCTGCCCGCACGGGTCAGGGCCACGACGATCACGACGAGCGCGGTCACGACGTGGTCCTCGACGACCGGGTTGGTGGAGCCCGCGGCCACGGGCCACGTCGTGGCCCACAGCAGCGCCATGAGGAGCGTGCCCGAGACCGCGGCGACGCGCGTCCCGACGCCCAGGAGGAGCGCGAGGCCCGTCGCGCCCATGCCGAGCATGAACAGCCAGTCGGTCGCGGGGCCGGCCAGGGCGCCGAACGTGTCGGCGAACGGCCCCGAGAGCGAGGACAGGTAGCCCTGGGTCGGGGAACCACCGCCGACCCACGCACGCTCGGCGGGGGTCGCGTAGCCCAGGCCGAAGGTCTTGTCGAGCACGGGCCACAGGAAGACGAGCGAGATCGCGATGCGCAGCACGGCCAGCGCTCGGCGTGCCGCGGGCAGCGTGACGACAGGGGGCGTGGTCGCGTGCGGTGCGGCTGTGGGGTCGGTCGAGATGGGCGTGGAGCGGGGGTTCAGGGTCGGTGCAGCGGTGGCCTGGCTCATGGGTCTGGTCTCCCTGGTCGATGGGTCGTCCGCCGGACGGCGCGGGGGCCGGGGTGCGGGACGAGGTGCTGCCTGCGGGGACCGCGGTCCCCTCGTGGTCGAGGGATCGGCCTCTGCGGGCCAGTGGCGGCGGGGTCCGAGCAGCCCTGTCAACTAACCACCGGGGTGAAGTCGCCTGCAACCTTTTGAGCAGATTGACGGGTTTTCCCGTATCGGTGGTGCTACGTAGGGGGATCGCACATCCGGTCCCGGGTGGGAGCGCTGCCTCCCGGCGGGGACCACGAGCCGGACGCCCGACCTGCGGGGTCCGGGGCGGGCGTAGTGTGTCCGAGCGGTCACCTCCCAGGCCGCAGCACCACGTGAAGGAGCTGAACCGCCATGAGTCGCCCCCTGCGCTCTCGGACGTCCACCCACGGCCGCAACATGTCCGGTGCCCGCGCGCTCTGGCGCGCCACCGGCATGGGCTCCGAGGACTTCGGCAAGCCGATCATCGCGATCGCGAACTCGTACACGCAGTTCGTACCGGGCCACGTCCACCTCAAGGACATGGGCGACCTGGTCGCGTCCGCGATCCGCGAGGCCGGCGGCGTCTCCAAGGAGTTCAACACCATCGCGGTCGACGACGGCATCGCGATGGGCCACGCGGGCATGCTCTACTCGCTGCCCAGCCGCGACCTCATCGCGGACTCGGTCGAGTACATGGTCAACGCGCACTGCGCGGACGCCATCGTGTGCATCTCCAACTGCGACAAGATCACGCCCGGCATGCTCAACGCCGCGCTGCGCCTCAACATCCCCGTCATCTTCGTCTCCGGCGGCCCCATGGAGGCGGGCAAGGTCGTCGTCGCCGACGGTGTGGCCTCGACGCGCCTGAACCTCGTCAACGCGATCAACTACGCCGCGGACGACAACGTCAGCGACGAGGCGCTCGCGCAGGTCGAGGAGGCCGCGTGCCCCACGTGCGGCTCGTGCTCGGGCATGTTCACCGCGAACTCGATGAACTGCCTCACCGAGGCCCTGGGCCTGTCCCTGCCCGGCAACGGCTCGACGCTCGCGACCCACGCCGCGCGCAAGGAGCTCTTCCTCGAGGCAGGCCGCACGATCGTCGACCTCGCGCGTCGGTACTACGACGAGGAGGACGACTCGGCCGCGCCGCGCAACATCGCGACCAAGGCCGCGTTCGCCAACGCCATGACGCTCGACGTCGCGATGGGCGGCTCGACCAACACGGTCCTGCACATCCTCGCGGCCGCCCAGGAAGGCGAGATCGACTTCGACCTGACGGACATCGAGCGCATCAGCCGCCAGGTCCCGTGCCTGTCCAAGGTCGCGCCGAACCACCCCAACTTCCACATGGAGGACGTCCACCGCGCGGGCGGCATCCCCGCGCTCCTGGGCGAGCTCGACCGTGCCGGTCTCCTGGACCACGACGTGACGTCGGTGCACACCCCGACGCTGCGCGAGTGGCTCGACGACTGGGACGTGCGCGGAGGCAAGGCGACCGAGCAGGCTGTCGAGCTGTTCCACGCCGCGCCGGGCGGGGTCCGCACCACGCAGGCGTTCTCGACGTCGAACCGGTGGGACCACCTCGACACCGACGCGGCCGACGGCTGCATCCGCGACCTCGAGCACGCGTACACGGTCGAGGGCGGCCTGGCCGTGCTCCGTGGCAACCTCGCCGAGGACGGCGCGGTGTTCAAGACCGCGGGCGTCGACCCCGACGTGTTCCACTTCGTCGGCAGGGCGCTGGTCTGCGAGTCGCAGGACGAGGCCGTCGAGAAGATCCTCACCAAGCAGGTCGAGCCCGGCCACGTGGTCGTCGTGCGCTACGAGGGCCCCGCGGGCGGACCCGGCATGCAGGAGATGCTCTACCCCACGTCCTTCATCAAGGGCCGTGGCCTGGGCAAGGTCTGCGCGCTCATCACCGACGGCCGCTTCTCGGGCGGGTCGAGCGGCATCTCGGTGGGCCACGTCTCGCCCGAGGCCGCGGCCGGGGGCGTGATCGGCCTGGTCGAGGACGGCGACGAGATCGAGATCGACGTCGACACACGCCTCATCCGCGTCAACGTGCCCGACGAGGTCCTCGCCGAGCGTCGCGCCAAGATGGAGGCGCGCGAGAACCCCTGGCAGCCCGTCGACCGCGACCGCTACGTCTCGCCCGCGCTGCAGGCCTACGCCGCGATGGCGACGTCCGCCGACCGCGGTGCGGTGCGCGACGTGTCGCTGCTCAAGCGCCGCTGAGCCACGCACCCGCACGACGACGACGGGCCCGCCCCGAGCAGG
>NZ_JBHXBO010000358.1:0-2938 GCF_042726775.1 Oerskovia sp. NPDC060287 | reverse complement strand
CGTCAGCTGTGAAACCGACCCCGGGGCCACGGCCGCCCCGGCCCCCCGGCACAGCCCCGCGGGGTGCGCGCGGCTCTCGCCGCACGCACCCCGCTGGTCCGGTCACGGCAGGACGGGTGTGCGCCCGTGCTGCCGTCCCCCCACCGCCACTCTCCTCACGACGGATCAGGAGAGTGCGGCGCGCCTCTTGCTCAGCAGGTCGAACGCGACCGCGAGGAGCAGGACCAGGCCCTTGATCGCCTGCTGCCAGGCGGCGTCGACGGCCATGATCGACAGACCCATGTTGAGCACGCCCATGATGAGCGCACCGATCATGGCCCCGGACACGCGTCCTACGCCGCCCGCGACCGCGGTGCCGCCGATGAAGCACGCGGCGATCGCGTCGAGCTCGTAGTTGTTGCCCGCAGCGGCCACGCCGGCCCCGGCACGTGACGTCGTGATGACGGCCGCGACCGCTGCCAGGACACCCATGTTGACGAAGATGCCGAAGTCGACCCGGCGCGAGTTGACGCCCGACAGGACCGCCGCGTGCCGGTTCCCGCCGATCGCGTAGACGTGCCGACCGAACACGCTGCGGTTGAGCACGAACGAGTACGCGATGATGAGGATGCCCACGATGAGCAGGACGACGGGCGTGCCGCCCGAGCTGAGCGAGAGCCAGTACGTCACGACACCGATGAGCACCGCGGCCAGGACGATCTTGACGACGAACGCGGGCAGCGGCTCGACCGCGAGGTCGTGGCGGCGCAGCGAGCTCCGTGCGCGCCACTGCGCCACGGCGAACGCCACGATCCCGATCGCGCCGATCACCAGCGTCACGACGTCGAGGTCGCCCACGAACCCGAACCAGTTGGGCACCGAACCGTTGCTGATCGCGATGAAGCCGCTGGGGAGTCCCGCGACCGTGGTGCCGACCAGGACGATCGCCAGACCGCGGAAGATGAGCATGCCCGCGAGGGTCACGATGAACGCGGGTATCCCCACGTACGCGACCCAGAAGCCCTGCCACATCCCGACGAGCGCCCCGACCCCGAGGGACAGGACCACGGCGAGGAGCCACGGCAGGTCCCACTGGCTCATCATGATGGCGCACAGGCCGCCGACGAAGGCGACGACCGAGCCGACCGACAGGTCGATGTGTCCTGCGACGATCACCATGACCATGCCGATCGCGAGGATCATCACGTAGGCGTTCTGCTGGATGAGGCTCGCGACGTTGTTCGGGTAGAGCAGTCGTCCGTCCGTGAGGACCTGGAACAGCAGGACGATCACGAGCAGTGCCGCGACGATGCCGTACTGGCGGACGTTGCGGCCGAGGTATTCCCTGACGGCGTTCATCGGACGGTGACTCCCTTGTCCATGGTCATGTAGTGCATCAGTGCTTCTTGGGTGGCGTCGGCGCGCGCGACCTCGCCGGTGATCCGGCCCTGGCTCATCGCGTAGACACGGTCGCACAGGCCGATGAGCTCGGGGAGCTCGGAGGAGATGACGACGACGGCCTTGCCGGCGTCGGCGAGCGCGTTGATGATCGCGTAGATCTCGTACTTGGCGCCCACGTCGATGCCGCGCGTCGGCTCGTCGAGGATGAGGACGTCGGGGTCGGAGTAGACCCACTTCGACAGGACGACCTTCTGCTGGTTGCCGCCCGAGAGCTTCCCGACGACGGCCTCGACCGTCGGGGCCTTGATCCGGAAGTCGGTGCGGTAGCGCTCGGCGACCTGGGTCTCGGCCTGCGAGTCGACGACGCCCCAGCGCGAGACCTTGCCCAGCGCCGAGGCCGAGATGTTCTCGCGGATGGTCTGGATGAGGTTGAGCCCGTACCGCTTGCGGTCCTCGGTCGCGTAGGCCAGCCCGTGGGCGATGGCCTCCTTGACGCTGCGCGTCCGGATGAGGGTCCCGTTCTTGTACACGCTGCCGGAGATCCTGGAGCCGTACGAGTGCCCGAACACGCTCATCGCGAGCTCGGTGCGCCCTGCGCCCATGAGGCCGGCCATGCCGACGATCTCGCCCGCGCGCACGTGCAGGTTCGCGTGGTCGACGACGACACGGTCGGTGTCGATCGGGTGGTGCACCGTCCAGTCCTCGATGCGCAGGACCTCGTCGCCGATCGTCGGCTCGTGCTCCGGGAAGCGGCTGTCGAGCGAGCGGCCGACCATGCCGCGGATGATGCGGTCCTCGGTCACGAGCTCTTCGCCGTGCAGGTCGAGGGTCTCGATCGTCGCGCCGTCGCGGATGATCGTCACGCGGTCGGCGATCGCGGCGATCTCGTTGAGCTTGTGGGAGATGATGATGCAGGTGATCCCGTGGCTGCGGAACTCGTCGATCAGCTTGAGCAGGTGGGCGCTGTCCTCGTCGTTGAGCGCCGCGGTGGGCTCGTCGAGGATGAGCAGGTCCACGCGCTTGGACAGCGCCTTGGCGATCTCGACGAGCTGCTGCTTGCCGACCCCGATGTCCATGGCCTTGGTCGCGGGGTTCTCGCCGAGCCCCACGCGCTCGAGCAGCGCGGCGGCCTCGCTCGTGGTCCGGTGCCAGTCGACGATCCCCGCCGAGGCCTTCTCGTTGCCGAGGAAGATGTTCTCCGCGATCGACAGGTGCGGCACGAGCGCCAGCTCCTGGTGGATGATGACGATCCCGCGGGCCTCGCTGTCCCGGATGGTCCGGAACTCGCACGTCTCGCCGTCCATGACGATCGTGCCCTCGTAGGTGCCGTGCGGGTAGACGCCCGACAGCACCTTCATCAGGGTCGACTTGCCGGCCCCGTTCTCCCCGCAGATCGCGTGGACCTCGCCTCGACGCACGTCCAGCGTGACGTCCTGCAAGGCCTTGACGCCGGGGAACTCCTTGGTGATCCCCCGCATCTCGAGGATGTTGCTCTCGCTGGCCATGGGTCAGCTCCTCACTCGTCCGTTCCTGTCGGCGGGATCGCGCGGCCGTCGGC
>NZ_JBHXBO010000357.1:0-2944 GCF_042726775.1 Oerskovia sp. NPDC060287 | reverse complement strand
GTGGTTCCTCGGAACCACCGGGCGTCCGTGCGTCCGGGCGGCGTGACCTCCCGGGGGAGCGCGCCGCCGCGACACGTCAGGGGGGCGCGGGTTGTGAACGCTTGGTGTGGATCCGACCACGTTGCCCGGCACGCCGCAGACCCTGCGGCGGGCGGGGACCGCGGGACGGCACAATCGGCACCATGCCCTCGAACCGCCGCCCGTCCACCCCTGGCGCCTCGGCGCGCCCGGGCGGACGTGGCGCGGGATCGCGCGGGGACGGTCGTTCGTCGTCGGGCCGCGCGCGCAGCCCGGGCTCCAGCCCGACGACGTCACGCGCCGACACGGGGACGTCCGGTCCGGCGTCGGGCGCGTCAGGCGCTGCGAAGCCGGCCAAGAAGGGCGCGCCGGCGGGAAAGCCGCCGAAGTCGCCGAAGTCCACGGGCGCGAACCCGACAGGTTCGGCGTCCGCCGCGGCCAAGGGCTCGGCGAGGAACAGCACGAAGAAGCCCCCGGCCCCGGGCGGTGCAGGCGCCCGGTCCGGGTCGACGAAGCCCGCCGCCGCGCGTCCGGCGTCGTCCCGTTCTCCGCGTGCTCGCAGCACGGCAGGTGGCCGCGCCCCCGCGCTCGCCGACCGCCGTCGGAGCAGGTACGGCCTGCTGCTCCCCGAGGTCGTGACGGTCCGCGCCCTGGTGATGTCCGTCGTCGTGCTCCTGGCCGTGATCCTCCTGCTGCCCACGGTGCGCGCCTACGTCAACCAGACGGGCGAGCTCCGGGCGCTGCGCGCCGACGTGGCCGAGGCGCAGGCGACACGCGACGCGCTCGAGGTCGAGCTCGGCCGGTGGGACGACCAGGCATACGTGATCGCGCAGGCTCGCGACCGGCTCAGCTACGTCATGCCGGGCGAACGGTCCTGGCGCGTCGTCGACCCGGACACCGTCGTCGACGACCTGGACCCCGAGACGGGGCAGGTCGTGACCGACGGGCCCGTCGACGTCGCGGGGCACGTCGGTGCGCCCTGGTACACCTCGCTGTGGCGCTCGGTCCAGCTCGCGGGCGAGCAGCCCGAGCCGGGGTCGGCGAGCCCCACGGGCGGCGTGCAGACCCCGCCGCCCGCGAGCGACACCCCGACCGATCCCGCGACGCCTTCGGGCTGAACCGGCGGATTGCGGAACCACCCGGGGGAGCGGGGACAATGGGAGAGCGTCGGTACCCGGCGCCGGACCAGCACCGCACGCCGCAGAACGGAACCTCTCGTGAACGACTCGCACCCCGCAGCCTCCGACCTGGAGAACGTCCAGGTCCCGGGGAACCCCTCGGGCACGACCACGGCCGCTACCGACGGCACCGACGCTGCGCCTGCTGCGCCCGTCGTGCCCCAGGCCGACCGGTCCCGCCCCGAGGTGACCCCCGAGGACCTCGAGGTCCTGCAGGAGCAGCTCGGTCGCCCGGCGCGCGGCGTCGTCGGGATCGCGGCGCGCTGCGTGTGCGGCCGCCCGCTCGTGGTGCACACGGCCCCGCGCCTGCCTGACGGCACGCCCTTCCCCACGACCTACTACCTGACGAGCCCGGGAGCGGTCGCAGGCGCCTCGACGCTCGAGGCGAACAGTGTGATGAAGGAGATGTCGGAGCGCCTCACGCAGGACGAGGAGCTCGCGGCGGCCTACGCCCGCGCGCACGAGCACTACCTCGCGGCCCGCGAGTCGCTCGGCCACGTCGAGGAGATCGCGGGCATCTCCGCAGGTGGCATGCCCGTGCGCGTCAAGTGCCTGCACGTGCTCGTGGGGCACGCCCTCGCGGCCGGGCCTGGGGTCAACCCGCTCGGCGACGAGGCGCTCGTCATGATCTCCGGCTCGTGGCGCGCGGACCGCTGCACCTGCTGACCGCCTGAACCGGTCCACGGGCGGGCCGGCCGCCCGCCGGTGGCGCAGAGGATGGCACCCTTGATGCCATGACTTCTTCTCGTGTCGCCGCGATCGACTGCGGTACCAACTCGATCCGCCTCCTCGTCGCCGACGTCGACTCCACGACGGGCGTCCTCACCGAGCTCGACCGCCGCATGGAGGTCGTGCGGCTCGGTCAGGGCGTCGACCGTACGGGGCGGTTGGCGCCCGAGGCACTGGCCCGGACGCTCGACCAGGCGGCCGAGTACGCGGCCGTGATCGAGGAGCTCGGGGCGACGCGCACGCGCTTCGTGGCGACGTCGGCCACGCGCGATGCCGAGAACCGCGGCGAGTTCGTCGAGGGCGTGCTCGCACGCCTGGGCGTCGAGCCGGAGGTCGTCTCCGGGAACGAGGAGGCCGAGCTGTCGTTCCGCGGGGCGACCGGTGTGGTCGCGGCGCACCACGAGGGTCCGTTCGTGGTCGTGGACCTCGGGGGAGGGTCGACCGAGCTCGTGCTCGGCACCGATGCCCCCGAGGCGGCGTGGTCCATGGACGTCGGGTGCGTGCGCCTGACCGAGCGTCACCTGCGCTCCGACCCGCCGACCGCCGAGGAGATCGCGGCGGCGAGGGCCGACGTGCGGGCCGCGCTCGACGTCGCGACGCAGACCGTCCCGCTGGGCAAGGCCGCGACGCTCGTCGGGCTCGCGGGCTCGGTGACGACCGTGACCGCGCACGCGCTGGGCCTCGAGCGCTACGACCGCGACCGGATCGACGGTGCGGTGCTGACGGTCGAGCAGACGCTGGACGCGTGCGAGGACCTGCTGGGGCGCACGCGCGCCGAGCGCGAGGCGCTGGGCTTCATGCACCCGGGACGCATCGACGTGATCGGGGCGGGGGCGCTCGTGTGGTCCGAGGTCGTGCGCCGGGTGCGCGACGACGTCGCGGCCGCGGGCGGCGAGCTCACGTCGGTCGTGACGAGCGAGCACGACATCCTGGACGGGATCGCGCTGTCGATCGCGTGAGGTTCGCGAAGTCTCCTGCCGAGAAGTGAGCAGATGCCCCTGGATCGCGCGATCCAGGGG
>NZ_JBHXBO010000356.1:0-2947 GCF_042726775.1 Oerskovia sp. NPDC060287 | reverse complement strand
CCGCGACGGTGGGCCCCTCGTCCTGGTACGTGGTCACCGTGCCTGTTCGGCGGCCCGTCCCGCCTCGAGCCGGGCCTCGTGCTCGCCGATCGCCTCGACCGTGTTGAGCTCGTGCCGACGCGCGGCGGTCTCGATCACGTCCGGGTCGGCGCCGCCTTCGATGAGGTCGATCAGCCCGTCGTGCTCGGCGAGCGAGGCGAGCGCTCGTCCGGGCGCGTACCAGAAGGCCGAACGGCGGATGAGCTCGAGCCGAGTCCACTCGGCCTCGACCAGGTCGTTGAGCCGGTGGTCGTCGCACCGGGAGCACAGCAGCTGGTGGAAGTCCCGGTTGAGTATCCCGAACCGCGCGGGGTCGAAGCTCGCGAGCGCGTCCGCCATCTCGCGGTTGAGCGACCGGGCCCTGGACAGGTCGGCAGCCGTCAGGTTCGGGGCGGACAACGCGGTCGCGTAGCCCTCGAGCCGGGCCAGGAGCTGCATGGTGCGTTCCCAGGACCCGGTGTCGAACGTCTTCACGACGGCGCCCGCGTGGCGGACGATGTCGACCCATCCTTCGGCCTCGAGCCGACGCAGCGACTCACGCCACGGCACCGAGCTGATGCCGAACTCGCGGACGAGCTGATCGATCACCAGGCGGTGGCCCGGCCCGAACGTGCCCTCCATGATGCCCTTGCGCAGGATCTCGTAGCACTGATCGGCCTTGCTGGTGGTCACGCGGCCACCTCCTCGTGGACGGAGCGACGACGACCCGTCGCGGGGGAAGGACGGGGATGACGACGCGTTGACGGATCGTATAGTCGATCATATCGACGATCACACAGGAAGAGTTCAGGCGCTCCGTGCGATCCGCGTGAGCAGCCGCGCGATCTTGGCGTCCGCCCTCGCCCCGGCTCGTGCCAGGACGAGGGCACGCAGGGGCCTCGGCTCCGGATCGAGCCGTCGGACCGTCACGTCGAACCGGGCGAGGCTGGCCCGGTCCGGATCGGGGAGGATCGCGCGTGCGACCCCGGCCTCGATCAGGGGGAGGCCCGCCTGGATGGTGTCGACGGTGCGCACCGACCTCGGGGTGACCCCGTGGCTGCGGAACGTCGCCTCGACCGCCTCGGGGAGGCTCGGGACGGCTGCGGTACGCCGCGGCAGCAGGACGAGCTCGCCGTCGAACGATCGCAGCGGCAGCGGGTCCGGCGCGTGCTCCTCGTCGGGGGGGAGCACCCCGACGAGGGGCACCTCGCCCCAGTCGACGACGTCCAGGGTCCCGCGGTGCCGCGCGGCGAACCGTCGGGGATCCGCGACGACCACGGCGGCCAGGTCGACCTGCCGCTGCTGGAGCATCTCGATGGCCGCCCACGGCGGAGGGTCGACGAGCTGGATCTCGAGGTCCGGGGCCTCGGTCGCGTGCGCGCGCAGGAGCTCGGGGACGCGGTGCCACATGAGCACCGGCACGGCCGCGAGGGTCATCGACCCTGCGGTCCCGGCGCCGAACCGTCCCAGGGCCGACACGATGTCGTCGACGTCACCGAGCACGCGCGACGAGGCGTCGAGGAGGTAGCGGCCGGCGCTGGTCGGTTCGACGCCGCGGGGGGTGCGGACCAGCAGGGACACCCCGACCTCGGCCTCGAGCTTGGCGATGGCGACGCTGAGCGGAGGCTGCGAGAGGTGCAGCCTGACGGCCGCGGCGGTGAAGGAACCCGCCTCGACCACGGCGGTGAAGTACCGAAGATGACGCAGCTCCATGCCGACATGCTACCTATGGCGAGAGGTCCGGTATAGCGCTCGTGTATGGCGCCGAGAGCGGATCGGTAGTTCTCCTGGGCGTCTGCGGCTGTCAGTCTTGCTGCGACGAGTCCCCGACCTCTGGAGCCGACGATGCTTCCTTCGACCAACCTCAACCCTCCGTTCACGATCACGCGGGCCAGCCACGTCTCGCTCGCCGTGACCGACCTCGAGAAGAGCCGCGACTTCTACCGCGACGTCATCGGCCTGGTCGTGACCGAGGAGACCGACGACGTCGTGTACCTGCGCGGTCTCGAGGAGTCCGCTCACCACAGCCTGGTGCTCGAGCGCGCCGACGAGCCCAAGGCGCTGCACGTCGGGCTGCGCGTGCGCACCGACGAGGACATCGCCCGCGCCGAGAAGCACTTCGCCGCGACCGGGATCGAGCACCAGCGTGTCGAGAAGGACCACCAGGGGCCCACGCTCCAGTTCCGCGATGCCGTCGGGACCCACATCGAGCTCACGTCCTCGATGGAGCTCGTGCCGCGCAAGATGCAGAACTTCGACGAGTTCGTCGCGGGCGCCCCGCAGCGCCTGGACCACTACCAGGTGGTGACCCATGACGTGCAGGCTGCGACGGACTTCTGGAACGGCCTGGGCATGCGGCTCTCGGAGTACACGGCCAAGGACGGCACCGACGAGCTGTGGGGGTCGTGGATGGAGGTCAAGGGCAACACGCACGACCTCGTCTTCACGAACGGCAAGGGACCCCGCCTGCACCACTTCGCGTACACGGTCCCCGACGCGTCGTCGCTGCTGCACGCGGCCGACGTCGCCGGCGCCCTCGGGTGCGGCGAGGAGATCGACCGGGGTCCGGGTCGCCACGGCATCAGCAACGCGCTGTTCCTCTACCTGCGGGACCCCGACCAGCACCGGGTCGAGCTGTTCACGACCCACTACCAGTTCATCGACCTCGAGGAGGAGCCCATCCGGTGGGACATCAGCAACCCGCGGCGAGCGCAGCTGTGGGGGATGCCGGCGTCGCGACGGTGGTTCTTCGAGGCGAGCGAGTTCCCCGGCGAGCCGGTGAACGAGCCCTTGCTGCAGGCGACGCCCGCGACGCTCGAGGACTACCTCGGGCTGCACTGAGCCAGCTCACCGTCGATCAGCTCGCGCGGTACGAGCACCGGCTGCCGGAACGCACCGGTACGGGCGGTGGCGGTGACCGAGGCGAGGG
>NZ_JBHXBO010000355.1:0-2980 GCF_042726775.1 Oerskovia sp. NPDC060287 | reverse complement strand
CGTTCGGTCGGCGCCGTCCACCGGCGACGTCAAGCCGTCGTCGCCTGGCTGTTCGCGCTGCCGTTCGTCGCGGTCTTCTCGGTCTTCATGCTGGGACCGCTGCTCGCGTCGTTCGGCATGTCGTTCTCGGACCTCACGATCCGTGACATCAAGACCCCCTTCGCGGTGAACTTCGTCGGGCTCGACAACTTCGCCCAGGTCTTCCAGGACGAGCTGTTCCGCAAGGCGCTCGTCAACACCTTCTTCTTCGTGGTCGTCGGGATCCCCCTGACGATGGCGCTGGGCCTCGCCCTGGCCGTCGCCCTCAACTCGGGCATCGAGAAGTTCCGCAGCGTCTTCCGGGTCGGTTTCTACACCCCCGTCGTGACGTCGATCGTCGCCGTGGCGGTCGTCTGGCGGTTCATCCTCCAGGACTCCGGCCTCGTCAACACCGTGCTGGGCTGGGTCGGCATCAACGGGCCCGACTGGCTCAACGACAGCACCTGGGCCATGCCCTCGATCATCGTCATGGCCGCGTGGCGCAACATGGGCACGCTCATGATCATCTTCCTCGCCGGGCTCCAGGCGATCCCGCGCGACGTCTACGAGGCTGCCGAGGTCGACGGCGCCGGCGCATGGCGCCGCTTCCGCTCCATGACGGTGCCGCTCATGCGCCCGACCCTGCTGCTCGGCGCCGTCCTGCTGTCCGTCGGCTTCCTCCAGGTGTTCGAGGAGCCGTTCGTCATGACCAAGGGCGGACCGGTCAACTCCACGCTGACGATCAGCTACTACGTCTACAACCAGTTCGGCTACGGCAACTACGCGTTCGCGTCCGCAGCGGCCTACGTGCTCTTCGCGCTGATCGCCGCCCTCGCCGCGGTCCAGTTCCGCCTGCTGCGGTCGAAGGAGGATTGACATGCCCCCCACGTCCTCGCGGACCACCCCCGCGCCGTCGGGCACGAGCACCCTGGTGCGCCCGCCCCGCCGCCCGATCCGCTGGTCGCGCGGCGCCACGTACACCGCGCTCGTCGTCGGTCTCCTGCTGACGCTCATGCCGTTCATCTGGATGCTGCTCGGCAGCTTCAAGACGCAGGGCGAGCTCCTGCAGCGCCCCATCACCTGGTGGCCGGAGAGCCCGACGCTCGAGAACTACGAGAAGTGGCTGTCCCAGCTCAACTACGGCCAGTTCTTCATGAACTCGATCGTCGTCGCCGTCGCGGTCGTGCTCGGCAACATCATCTTCTGCTCGATGGTCGGGTACGCCCTGGCCAAGATGCGGTTCCCGGGCAAGAAGGTGCTGTTCGCCCTCGTGATGCTCACCCTCATGGTCCCGGGCGTCGTCACGCTCGTGCCGATGTTCGTCCTCGTCTCGAACATGGGGCTCGTCAACACCTATCCGGCGCTCATCCTGCCCTTCCTCGCCGGGCCGCTCGGGGTGTTCCTCATGCGGCAGTTCATCCTCGGCATCCCCGACGCGCTCATCGAGGCCGCGCGGATCGACGGCGCGGGCGAGTTCCGCATCTTCTTCCGGATCGTCCTGCCCCAGTGCGGGCCGCCGCTCGCGACGCTGAGCATCCTCACGTTCCTCGGCTCGTGGAACAACTTCCTGTGGCCGCTCGTCGTCGCGCAGACCGAGAACATGTACACCCTCCCGGTCGCGCTCTCGCTCTACTCGGTCGGCTCCAACGGCACCTACTACGGCCTGCTCATGGCCGGTTCGGTGCTCGTCGTGACCCCGATCCTGATCCTCTTCCTCTTCCTGCAGCGCTACTTCGTGCAGGGCATCGCCATGACCGGCATCAAGTAGGAGATACCCCATGCCTCTCACCTTCCCCGACCCCTTCGTCTGGGGCGCCTCGACCGCCGCCCACCAGATCGAGGGCAACAACGTGAACAGCGACTGGTGGGCGCGCGAGGTCGCGCCCGACTCGACGCTCGCCGAGCCTTCGGGCGACGCCGCGGACAGCTACCACCGCTACGCCGAGGACATCCGGCTGCTGGCCGAGTCCGGCCTCACGTCCTACCGGTTCTCGATCGAGTGGGCCCGCATCGAGCCCGCCGAGGGCATGTTCTCCCGCGCGGAGCTCGACCACTACCGTCGCGTCGTGCAGTGCTGCCTCGACCACGGCGTGACCCCGCTGATCACGCTGCACCACTTCACCTCGCCCCGGTGGTTCGCCGAGGACGGCGGATGGACCGACCCGCGGTCGGTCGAGCGCTTCGCCCGCTACGTCGAGCGCGTGCTCCCGCTGCTGGACGCCGCCTCGCACGTCTTCACCATCAACGAGCCCAACATCCTCGCCATGATGATCACGGCGGCCAAGGGCGAGGAGCAGCTCCAGGCGGGCACCATGCACGCGCCGGACCCCGTCGCGACGCAGCACCTCATCGCGGCCCACCGCCGCGCGGTCGAGCTCGTGCGCACCGTCGGGGTCCCCGTGGGCTGGCCCGTGGCTCCGCAGCAGTTCTTCGCGGACCCCGGTGCCGAGGAGGTCCTGCGGGAGTACGCCTACCCGCGCGAGACCGTCTTCCTCGAGGCCGCGCGCGGCGACGACTTCGTCGGCGTCCAGGCCTACACGCGCACCCGCATCACGCTCGACGGGCCGCTCCCCGCACCCGAGGACTCCGAGAAGACGCTCACGGGCTGGGAGTACTACCCGGCCGCCATCGCCGAGGCGGCCCGCCTGGGCCACGAGATCACCGGCCTGCCGGTCCTCGTGTCGGAGAACGGCATCGCGACCGCCGACGACGCCCGCCGGATCGACTACACGCGCGACGCCCTGCGCGCGCTCCGCGCCGAGGTCGAGGCAGGACTGCCCCTCATCGGGTACCTCCACTGGTCGCTGCTCGACAACTACGAGTGGGGCTCCTTCGCGCCGACCTTCGGGCTCGTCGCCTGGGACCCGGAGACCTTCGAGCGCACCCCCAAGCCGAGCCTCGGCTGGCTCGGTTCCGTCGCTCGCGGGGAGATCTCGCTCGACGACTGACCCGCGGGGAGGCC
>NZ_JBHXBO010000354.1:0-3008 GCF_042726775.1 Oerskovia sp. NPDC060287 | reverse complement strand
ACCCGGTACGTTCGTGCGGTACCTTGCCCGTCATGGAACCGCACGCGACTCGTCAGCGCTTCGTCGGAGAGCCCTGATGTTCGGCCGGTCCCGGCGGCCTCAGGTCCCCGCTCCTGACGAGCTCGTGGTCTCGAGCGTCGAGGTCCTGGAGAGCGGCCTCGCCGTGACGCGGGTCGTCCGGTGGCCGGACGGGTGGACCTACCTCTCCGCGGTCGAGTCCGACGAGTCCCAGCCTGTGGTCGCGCACTTCCACGACGTGCTGGCGATCGATCCTGGGCTCGCGAGGCTCCCGCTCCGCCGGGCACAGGTGGCGATCCGGGCTGCGAGTCACGACAGGGTGGGGCCGTGGACCCTCCTCGGGCCGTACAACGCTCGAATCCTGGAGCAGATGCTCGGCGACGGGACGCTCGACCGGAAGCAGGAGGGGATGCTGCGGGACCTCCCGGAGCACGACCGCCGAGGCCGTCGACAGGAGCCCGACCGGTGGTCGCTCCGTGACGTCGTCGAGTGGAACGCGCAGCACCCGCAGACCTATGCCGTCCCCGGGGACACGTCGGGGGTGGTCCCGGGACGCCTCGTCAAGCTCGTCTTCGTCCCCGACGCGGGGATCGGCGAGCGCATGTGGGTGCTCGTGACCGAGGTCGAGGGCGATCGCATGGTGGGTCTGCTCGACAACGACCCGGCGGGTATCGCCGGCCTGCTCGCCGGAGACCGCGTCGAGTTCGAGCGTCGACACGTGCTGGAGCTGGAGACCCTGCCCCAGGACTGAGCCTCGGTCGGCCCGTGCGGCCGGGAGCGCACGGCCCCGGTTCTACCCCCGCGCGGCTATCTCCTCGCGGTATGCCGCCGCCTTCTCGTAGGCCTTCTCGACGTCCGCGAGCACGCTGGGCCACCCGCTCGACGGCCGGACCTCGCGGTTGTGCGCGACGATCCGGTCGAGCAGGCCGTCCTGCGTCACGAGCCGCACGATCTGCTCGGTCATCTCGGCGTCGTCGGCGGCGAGCAGCCCGTCGACCCCGTCCGTCAGGCGCTCGGCCACCCCGGACTCGGCGCGCGTCACCACCGCGAGCCCCGCGGCCTGGGCCTCGAGCGCCGCGATCCCGAAGGACTCCTGGACGGCGGGTGCCACGAACACGTCGGCGCGCGAGTAGAGCCGCTTGAGCTCGTGCGCCCCGAGCCGTCCCGGGAGGCTGACCGTCGAGGACAGCCCGTGCTCCTTGACGAAGCGCCGGGCCGCGTCGAGCTCGGGGCCCTCGCCCGCGATCGTCGCGAACAGCGCGTCCTGGGGGAGCCGCTCGACGGCCTGCCGGATCGACTCGAGCAGGGGCAGCACGCGCTTGCGTGGCGCGAACCGGGTCGCGGCGACGACGTGGACGGCCTTGCCCTCGCCCCGCGCGTCGCGCTCGACGCGCGGCACGGCCCACTCGTCGAGGTCCAGCCCGTTGTGCAGGATCTCGACGGGCACGCCGGGTCCCGCGATGCGCCGCAGCGGCGCCGCGGTCAGCTCGCTCACGGCCGAGAGCAGGATCGGGAGGCGCGACCAGTGCGTGACGCGGTCGAGCGCGGCGAACCACGGTTCGGCCGACCCCCACACGCTGTGCACGGTCAGGACCGCGGGCAGACCGAGGCGCGCGACGGGCTTCAGCGACGCCTGCACGGACGGCGTCAGGACGCCCATGTGCAGGTGCACGACGTCGGGCCGTGACGCGCGCAGGCGGCGCGTCACGTGGTGAGCAGCGCGGGGATGCACAGGGTAGCCACCGGGGACCCGGGCTGCGACGCGGTGGATCGTGACGCCGTCGTGCACCTCGGTGCTCACCCCGTGCTCGCCGCGCGCCGCCGGCGTCGTGGTGACCACCTCGACGACGTGGCCCGCCGCGGCCTGCTGGGCTGCGAGACGGCTCACCTGGGTCTCGATGCCGCCGAGCAGCGGCAGGTAGCAGTCCGTCACATGGGTGATCCTCACCCCCGGATTCTCCCATCGACGGAGTGTCCGACCTGCCCGTGCGTGCGCCGTTTCGACGTCGAACAGACCTTTCGTCCGGCGGAAACGACGAAACGTCGCTACGTTGACACCAAAGATCCGGCTCGGGGAGGGATACCGCAATGTCCAGCACTGTCACGGTTCGGCCCGCGAAGGGCGTAGGAGTCATCGGACTCCTCAGCGTCATCGCGGGAATCGTCATGATCATCGCGGGTGGCGTCACGTGGGGCGTCGTGTCCTCGCAGCTGTCGGCCGAGGACATCACGGTGTCCGACGACGCGTCGTTCCTCGCGGGGGCCCACGTCAGCGGGCCGTTCTCCGCCTACGCGCAGGCCGAGGTCATCAACAAGCACGCGCTCGAGATGAGCGACGGCCAGACCTACGCCGAGCTCCCGCAGGACGACGAGCGCCGCGCCACGGTCATGAACGCCTCGTTCCTGCGCGCCTCGCTCTTCACGTCGGTCGTCGCGTTCGGCGTCGCGGCCCTCGTGATCGGTCTCGGCATCATGTTCATCCTCATCGGGATCGCGCTCCGCAGGATCGCGAGCGGGCCTGCGGTCGCGGTCGAGACGCCGGCCGGCTACACCTCGGGCGGCGGGCTCTCGTCGGCCGCACCGCCGACCCACACGCCCGCGCACGCCGCCCCGGCCGCTCCCGTGACGCCGGCCCCGACGACGCCGGCACCCACGACCCCGCCGGTCACGCCGCCCACCCGCACCTCGGCCCACGCGGCTCCTGTCGAGGAGCCCAAGAGCCCGGGCGTCCCCACGACCCAGGTCCCGCCGGTCGTCGAGCCCAAGAGCCCGGGCGTCCCGCCGACCGGTACCGACACGCCTCCCGCCACACCCCCGACGGAGGGTACGGCCCCGCGCTGAGGCACCCCTCGCACGGAAGAACGACGGCGGCGCACCGGGGCACAGGCCAGCATCGCGACCACGGTCTCCGGGATCATCGGCATGTAGATCGCGATCCGGTCACCGGTCGCGTCGGGCACGTACTTCACACAGACAACGATCCTCAAGCT
>NZ_JBHXBO010000353.1:0-3030 GCF_042726775.1 Oerskovia sp. NPDC060287 | reverse complement strand
GCCTCCCAGAGGGAGACGGGGCCCGTCGTGACGTTCGGACGATCAGTGCGCGTGCTGTCCGCGAGAGAACTCGAAGACCCAGCCCACCAGCGCGACCGAACCGAGCACGACGCCGATGCCGAAGATCCACCAGCCCAGGGCGAGCCCCAGGAAGGCGATCGCAGCGGCTGCGGCGATGGCCAGCGGCCACCAGCTCCACGGGGCGTACACGCCCTGGTCGCCGGCACCCTGCTCGATGAGCCCGTCCGGGTCGTCCTCGGGGCGGGCGTCGATGCGCTTGGCGGTCAGCGCCAGGTAGGCACCGATCATGGCCGCGAGCCCGAAGGTCAGGAAGAGCGCTGCAGAACCGACCGGCTCCCAGTGGCTCCAGAACCCGTAGACGAGCGCCATCAGGAGGAAGAACGGTGCGAGGAAGAGGTGGAGCCTCGATTCGACCTTCACTTGCCGTCCTCCTTCTCGCCGGCGCGCGGCTCGTCGATGATCATGGTCGAGGTCGACGAGCTGGAACGCTCCGTGCCCTCGACCCGGTCCACCGCTGCTGCGGTCTCGCCGCGGCGGTCGGCGTCACCGTAGACCTGCTGCAGGACGCTCGGGTTGGGCTCGGCGTGGTCCATGGCCGCGACCTCGGGGTGGTGCAGGTCGAACGCAGGACGCTCCGAACGGATCCGCGGCAGCGAGGTGAAGTTGTGACGCGGCGGCGGGCAGGAGGTCGCCCACTCGAGCGAGGCCCCGTAGCCCCACGGGTCGTCCACGGTGACCTTGGGCGCGTTGCGCCAGGTCGTGTAGACGTTCCAGAGGAACGGCAGGGTTGACGCGGCGAGGATGAAGGCACCGACCGTCGAGACCTGGTTCATCCACGTGAAGCCCTCCTCCGGCATGTAGTCCGCGTAACGACGCGGCATGCCGGCCACACCCAGCCAGTGCTGGACGAGGAAGGTCGCGTGGAAGCCGATGAACAGCAGCCAGAAGTGCAGCTTGCCGAGCTTCTCGTTGAGCATGCGTCCCGTGAACTTGGGCCACCAGAAGTAGAAGCCCGCGAACATCGCGAACACCACGGTGCCGAAGACCACGTAGTGGAAGTGCGCCACGACGAAGTACGAGTCGGAGAGGCTGAAGTCCAGCGCGGGGCTCGAGAGGATGACGCCCGTGAGACCACCGAAGAGGAACGTCACGAGGAAGCCGATCGACCAGAGCATGGGCGTCTCGAACGTGAGCTTGCCCCGCCACATGGTGCCGATCCAGTTGAAGAACTTCACACCGGTGGGCACGGCGATCAACATGGTCATGAAGGCGAAGAACGGCAGCAGGACCGCACCGGTGACGTACATGTGGTGCGCCCACACGGTGACCGAGAGGGCCGCGATCGCGATCGTCGCGTAGACCAGACCCTTGTAGCCGAAGATCGGCTTGCGGCTGAAGACCGGCAGGATCTCGGAGACGATGCCGAAGAACGGCAGCGCGATGATGTAGACCTCGGGGTGGCCGAAGAACCAGAAGAGGTGCTGCCAGAGGATGGCACCGCCGTTCTCCGGGTTGAAGATCTGCGCGCCGAGCCTGCGGTCCGCGCCGAGCGCGAACAGGGCCGCGGCGAGCGGCGGGAAGGCCATCAGGACCAGGAGGCTCGTGACGAGCGTGTTCCAGGTGAAGATCGGCATGCGGAACATGGTCATGCCCGGGGCGCGCATCGTGATGATCGTCGTGATGAAGTTGACGGCACCGAGGATGGTTCCGAACCCGGCCAGCGCCAGACCGAAGACCCAGAGGTCCCCTCCGGCTCCTGGACTGAACGTCGTGTTCGACAGCGGCGCATAGGCGAACCACCCGAACGACGCGGCCCCCTGCGGGGTGAAGAACCCGGCCGAGGCGATGAGCCCACCGAAGAGGTACAGCCAGTACGCGAACATGTTCAGTCGCGGGAACGCGACGTCGGGCGCACCGATCTGCAGCGGCATGATGACGTTCGCGAAGCCCGCGAACAGCGGGGTCGCGAACAGCAGCAGCATGATCGTGCCGTGCATCGTGAAGAGCTGGTTGTACTGCTCCTTGCTCTGCACGATCTGGATCCCGGGCTCGAAGAGCTCCGCGCGGATCACGAGGGCCATGAGGCCACCGATGCAGAAGAAGATGAACGACGTGATCAGGTACATGTACCCGATCGTCTTGTGGTCGGTCGAGGTGACCCACTTGATGACGGTTCGTCCGAGCGTCTGACGCTTCGGGGCGAGACCGGGAATGACTTCGGCCTGCGCGACCATCAGTTCTCACCTTCCGTGACGACGGGCTGGTTCGGGTCCTGGAGGCGGTTCAGGTCCAGCCCGAGCTCGCCGATCTGGCCCTTGTCCTCGAGCTTCTGCATCTGGGCGTCGTACTCCGCTCGGGAGACCACGGCCACGTTGAAGAGCATGCCCGAGTGGTGCTCACCGCAGAGCTCGGCGCACTTGCCGGCGTAGACACCCTCACGCGTGGGGGTGACCTGGAACTCGTTGGTGCGCTCCGGGATCATGTCCATCTTGTAGAGGAACGCGGGGATCCAGAACGAGTGGATGACGTCACGGGAGTCCAGCTTGAACCGGACCACCTCGTTGACGGGCAGGTACAGCGTCGGCAGCGAGGTCGCGGTGCCCGGGGCACCCTCGATCTCGTCCTCGGAACGGAGGTCTCCGACGTTGGCCTCGTGCTGGCCCGACTCGTAGACGTCGTCCGTGAGGTAGTTGAAGTCCCAGCTCCACTGCTTGCCGATGACCTGGATCTCGACGTCAGGGGTCTCGGAGAGATCCTTGATCGCCGTCATGTCCCGGTCGGTGTAGTAGAAGAGCACGAGAACCATGACGATCGGCACAGCCGTGTACATGATCTCGAGGGGCAGGTGGTAGCGCGTCTGCACGGGCAGGACGTGGTCGTCCTTGCGCTTGCGGTAGGCGGCCACGCACCACAGGATCAGTCCCCACGTGATGACGCCGACGATCAGTGCCGCGATCCAGGACCCGTTCCACAGCGATGTGATGCGGGCGGTCTGGTCGGTCACCTCAC